>CAZAQY010000025.1:42339-53623 GCA_964486845.1 uncultured Pirellulaceae bacterium | reverse complement strand
GCGCCAAGGGCGCGTTCCTGGCCAACATGAGCCACGAGATTCGGACGCCCATGAACGCCATCATCGGGATGACGGAATTGGTGCTGGAATCGGACCTGGACAGCGAACAGCGGGATTACCTGCAAACCGTGGTGGAGTCCAGCAACGCGCTGCTGGGCCTGTTGAACGACGTCCTCGACTTCTCCAAGATCGAGTCCGGCAAGGTCGATTTGGAAAACATCGAGTTCAGTCTGCGACACGCCGTCGAGGAGACCATTCGTTCGGTTCATTATACCGCCAAGCAGAAGAACCTGGCGCTGAGCTACGAGATCTCGCCCGACACGCACGACTGGTTCACCGGCGATCCGCTGCGGCTGCGGCAGGTGCTGGTCAACCTGGTCAGCAACGCCATCAAGTTCACCGACGAGGGAAGTGTCAGCGTCAGCGTCCAAACCGTATCGACGATCGAGGACACCGCGGTGCTCCGTTTCGAGGTGACGGACACGGGCATCGGGATTCCCGCCGACAAGTGTCAAAAGGTATTTGAGGAATTTGAGCAGGCCGACAGCTCGACGAAACGGCGTTTCGGCGGCACGGGGTTGGGCCTGGCCATCTGCTCGCGGCTTGTCCACTTGATGCAGGGCGAGATCGGCGTGGACAGCGTCGAAGGCCAAGGCAGCACGTTCCACTTCACGGTCAGCCTCGGCTTGTCGCCCACGCGTCCCCGCGCCAGTGAGACTCTCGTCGCCGGCGCCCCCCTGCTCGCCGCGCCCGGCGCGGTCAGCGGCCAGGCCGGCGCGACGCCAAGCTTGCGAATCCTCCTGGCCGAAGACAGTCTCGTGAATCGCAAGCTGGCGATTGGGCTGCTCACCAAGCGCGGCCACCAGGTCGTCGTGGCCACCAACGGCAAGGAAGCTTACGACGCGTTCCTCGCGGAGCCCTTCGACCTCATCCTGATGGACGTCCAGATGCCGGAAATGGACGGATTCGAAGCGACCTCGGCCATCCGCGCCGCGGAACGCGACTCGCACGTGCCGATTATTGCGATGACGGCACGGGCCATGAAAGGCGACGAGCAGCGCTGCCTGGCGGTCGGCATGGACGCCTACATCGCCAAGCCGATCAGCGCCGAGGCCCTGTTTTCACTCGTCAGTCGCTACGCTTGTTCGCCACGACGGGCGGAGACATCCGGCAGCTGATTGGCGAAACCGGCAGCTGGCAGCCAGTCCCGGGCCGAACAGGACGAGAGGCATTCCCCTTCAGGAGACCCGTGTTGACAACCACGCCGCATCGACTGTACATCGAAACCGTCGGCTGCCAGATGAACGTGCTGGACAGCGAAATGGTCATAGCCAGCCTGCGGCGACACGGCTATCAGCCGGTCGACTCCGTCGAACAAGCTGACACGATTCTGTTCAATACCTGCAGCGTGCGGCAACACGCCGAGGACAAGATCTACAGCGCGTTGGGCCAGCTGCGGCGTCACAAGCAGCGCTGTCCCGAAAAAATCATCGGCGTCCTGGGCTGCATGGCTCAGAAGGACCAGCGGCTGATTTTCGAGCGCGCGCCGTACGTCGATCTGGTCGTGGGGCCCGGGCAGCTGCAGCAGACCGCGGAGCTGATCGAACGGGCCCGCGCCGGCGGCGGCCGGCAACTGGCCGTCAGCCTCGGCCGCCGGGACGGACCGCGGGAACAGGTCCGCCGCAGCCACGAAACTTTCGATCCGCTCCGCGACCCGGCCATGCGACCCACGCCTTTCCAGGCCTACCTGCGCATCCAGATCGGTTGCGACAAGTTCTGCACGTATTGCGTCGTGCCAATGACCCGCGGGCCGGAGCAAGGCCGCCCGCCGGAAGACATCCTGGCCGAAGCCCGCTTGCTGGCCGATCAAGGCTGCAAGGAAATCACGCTGCTGGGCCAGACCGTCAACAGCTACCGCTACCACAGCGGAGGCCGCACCACGCGGTTGGCCGATCTGCTTGTCGCGCTGCACGACATCGCGGGGATTCAGCGGCTGAAGTTCGTCACGAACTACCCCAAACACATGACCGCCGAACTGCTGCAGGCCGTCCGCGGATTGCCCCGCTGCTCCCATTACCTGCACGTGCCCCTGCAAAGCGGCTCGAACCGCATCCTCCAGGACATGAAACGCGGGTATACGGTCGAGGATTACCGCGAGACGATGGCCCGCATCCGGGAATTCCTCCCGGATGCCGCCGTGTCCAGCGACTTTATCGTCGGGTTCTGCGGCGAGACGGAGGACGATTTCCAGCAATCCGTACAGATGGTCCGCGAGTGCCGCTTCAAGAACAGCTTCATCTTCAAGTACAGCGAGCGGCCCGGCACGAAAGCGGCCGAATTGCTGCCGGACGACGTGCCGGAAGAGGTCAAACGCCGGCGGAATCAAGAGCTGCTGGCCTTGCAGGACGCGATCAGCGAAGAAGACAACCAGAGATTTCTCGGCCGGACGGTCGACGTGCTGGTCGAGGGCCCCAGCCGGGCTGCGGAAAAGCGCGGCGACGCGGGCGACGTGCTGCAGCTGACCGGGCGAACCATGTGCGATCGGATCGCCGTCTTTCCGGGCACGCGCCGCCTGGTCGGCGAGATTCTCCCGGTCACGATCTGCGACTGCACCGCTCACACCCTCATCGGCGAAGCAATGACGAAACACGCCGGCCCGCCGCTGGTCGGCCTGGATCCGTCGCTGCCGCCGGCACGGAAGGCCCGACCATGAAGATCTACACCAAGACCGGAGACGAAGGGGAAACGGGACTGCTGGCCGGCCAGCGCGTGGCCAAAGACCATCCTCGCGTCGAAGCCTGTGGCACGGTCGACGAGTTGAACGCCATGTTGGGAGTGGCGCGCGCCGCCGGCTTGCCGGAGGAGGTGGACGCCGTGATCCAGCGCGTGCAAAATGAACTGTTCAACCTCGGCTCGCAACTGGCCTCCAGCGAGCCGGCGCTGCTGCCGATCCCCTTGATCGCGGATGGGAACGTCACCGCGTTGGAGCGCGACATCGACCGCTTCGAACAGTGCTTGACGCCGTTGCACGCGTTCATCTTGCCCGCCGGCGACGTGGCCGCCGCCTCCCTGCACGTGGCCCGCACGGTCTGCCGCCGCGCGGAGCGGCGCGTCGTCACGCTGGCGGCGACGCCCGGCGAGGCGGTGTCGGAGATCGTCATCCGCTACCTGAACCGGCTGAGCGATTTCCTCTTCGTCGCCGCCCGCCTGGCCAACGCCCGCAGCGGCGCCGGCGACGTCGCTTGGCGTCAGGTCAGGGCAGGTGCCGCGCCAGGAGCAGGAAACGGCAGCTGACAGAAGAATGGAGTGACAGAAAAATGAAAGACGCAGGAAAACAATCCGTCAAGGTGACTCTTTTGTGCCGCGTCACGGCGCTGCAGTCCAGGCACGTTGCCCCCCTGGCATTTTGCCGGTTCCGCTTGCGATTGCTGTGAGGGGTTGACAGTCGGCCTGCCAACCGCGAAATTTAAGGCTTCGGAGCCGCAGACTGTTTGACCAATGTGACGGGTTTGCCAAGGGAGGCGTGTCAATGGAAGTCATCATCAGCAAGACTTACGACGAACTCAGTAAAGCTGCCGCCAAGGCTGTCGCCAAGACGGTCAATTCGAAACCCAACGCCGTGTTGGGACTGGCCACCGGAAGCACGCCCCTGGGGCTCTACAAAGAGCTGATACGAATGCACAAGGAGGAGGGGCTCGACTTCTCCCACGTCGCCACCTTCAATCTCGACGAGTACGTGGGTCTGAGGCCGTCTCATCCCCAAAGCTACCACTACTTCATGCACGAGAACCTCTTCAACCACATCAACATCGCACCGCACAACGTCCACATCCCGTCGGCGACCGCCGGCAACTACCGGGCGTTTTGCGAGTCGTACGAAAAGAGCATCGCGGCGTGCGGCGGGATCGACTTGCAGGTGCTGGGGATCGGCTCCGACGGACACATCGGCTTCAACGAACCGTCCAGTTCGCTCGGCTCACGCACCCGAATCAAGACCCTCACCAAGCAGACCCTCGATGACAACGCCCGCTTCTTCAAGGACGGCGAGAAGGTCCCCATCTATGCGATCACGATGGGAGTCGGCACGATCCTGGAGGCCAGAGAAATCATCCTTTTGGCCACCGGTGCAGGGAAGGCCGAGGCCGTGGCCAAAGCCATCGAAGGCCCGGTGACCAGCATGAACACGGCCAGCGCGCTGCAACTGCACAGGGAAGCGACCTTCTACCTGGACGAAGCGGCGGCCGGAAAACTGGAAATGCGCGAGTACTTCGAGTGGATTCAAGCCAACAAGCCGGGTGGGGCCGCGTGACCCGAGATGGACCAGCTTGGCTACGAGGAGGTGCAAAAATGGCGGACATGAACGCGGTCGCGTTCCGAGTCAAGGCACTGCTGCGCGAAGGATTCGACCACGAGTTCGGCAAGCCGCGCGTTGCGCGGCAAGCCGACGCCGAGTGGCAGAAGCTTCGAGACGCAGGCACGACGCTGTGGCTCGACACAGGAGATATGGACGAGGCCACGCGGCTCTGGACTTCCGAGTTCGAAGCCCTGACCACCAACAACACGCTGCTCAACAGGGAAGTTCAAAAGGGCATCTATGACAAGCTGGTCGGCAAGGCGGCTGCCGCCATCCGGGAAGCGGCGCCCGGCCTTGAGGAGCAGGAACTGCTGCTGGAGGTGGCTTTTGTTCTGAACGTGTATCACGGCCTGCGGCTCGTGGAGCAGTTCGATGCGCACGTGAGTGTCGAACTTCACACGGACCTCGCCCACGATGTCGAACGCACGGTGGCCTATGGCAAACGCTACTACGACATCTGCCCCGAACGGTTCTACGTCAAGGTGCCGCTGACGCCGGCGGGCTATCTCGGCGCCCGCCAGTTGGCCCAGTCCGGCGTGCCCATCAATTTCACGCTCGGATTCTCCGCCAGGCAGAACTACGTCGCCGCACTCCTGTCCCAGCCGGACTATGTGAACGTCTTCCTGGGGCGGCTGAACGCCTTTGTCTCCGACAACGGCCTCGGCGACGGCAAGAACGTGGGCGAGAAGGCGACGCTCGCCACGCAGCGAGTGCTGCTCGGCCTGCGTGCGGCTGGCAGAAGTCCCTCACGCCTGATCGGAGCAAGCATGCGGGAGGGCCGGCAAGTGGCAACGCTGGCGGGACTGGATGTCTACACCATGCCGCCGAAGGTTGCCGAACAGTATCGCAAAGACCCGGTGGCGAAGATCAACTCGGAGGTCGAAAACGATCCCTCGGTCACGTTCGCGGAAGGCGTGCGGCTCGAAGACTTTAACGGGGCCACCTTGTGGGACGTGCCCGGCCCGTTCCAGGAGTGCGTTGATGCGCTCTTGAAGAAGGACCTGGATGGCTTCTCGCCGGACGACCTCCAAACGCACTTCGAGCAGGCGGGATTTGGCGACTTCCTCCCCCGCTGGTCGGATGCCGGCCTGCAGACCGCCACGACCGACGGCAAAATCCCCGTGTTCCGGACGTGGAAAGACAAGCTGCGGGCCGGCAGCGTCGGGCTGGACGCGCTGATGAACCTCAGCGGGTTGTGCTCGTTCGCCACCGACCAGCAGGCGCTTGACGATCGCGTGCGTTCCTTGCTGTAGCGTCTGAATCCGCAGGATGCACGTCCGGCGGGCACATCTTCCGAAGCCCCGCTTTTTCATAAAAGCCGAGCTTGGCCCACGGCTGCAGGACGTGTGAGGATGATTTTCAGGCTGACTCGCTAAGTCCGCTCCTCACGAGCCGACTTGGCGACGTCCCGCAACTCGGCGAGCCGCTTTCCATAGTCAGGATAGCGGAACAGGCCGGTCCCCACCACGAACAGGTTGGCCCCCGCCGCGGCACAAGGGGCAATCGTCTCGCCATTCACTCCGCCATCGACCGAAAGCAACACGTCGGGGCCAAACCTGCGGCGGAGCCAGCGGAACTTGTCCAGGACATCCGCCTGGAACTCCTGCCCTCCAAAGCCGGGCATGACGCTCATTACGAGGACCAAGTCGCACTCTCCCAAGCACCCTTCGAGAGCCGAAACCGGGGTCGGCGGGTTGATGGAAATCCCGGCCAGCGCGCCGAGACCGCGAATCCGCCGCAACAGCGGCACAGGCTCCGCCACGGCCTCGGCGTGGAACGTGATCATGTCCGCTCCCGCCTTGCGGAACTGCTCCACGTAGCGGTCCGGCTCGGAGATCATCAAGTGGACGTCGAGCGGCAGATCGGTCACCCGCCGAACGGCCTCCACGATCGGCAGTCCAAAACTCAGATTGGGCACGAAGTGGCCGTCCATGATGTCCAGGTGCAGGAGGTGAGCGCCGGCCGCCTCGACGGCGGCGACTTCCCGCGCCAGATGCGCAAAGTCGCAAGCCAGCAGCGATGGCCCGATCAAAGGACTGGCAGCGTGCAATTCGGCCAGCATCGAAGAGGTGTCCATAAGCCGACATTCCCCATTGGCTGTAAGGTTGAAGCCCACCCGGGCCGCACGGCGCAACATCTTACCGCGGTGCCTGCCCCCGCGTCCAGCGGACGAGCGTTTTTTCCCTGCAAAGATGTCGAACGATATACTGCTGGCACCAAACGGTAATCACGCCTTCTCTTGGGCGGTTCAAGAAGTCACGCTTTCTCAAGGGCCGGGGTCAGGTGGTTCAAAGTTCAAGCGGTGACCAGGGCATTGAGGAGGCCGCCGCAGAAGATCGAACCGTTTTTTGCAGCGGGCGACGAACCGGTCCAGGAGATGGAACGTTTTCTGACCGACTCCGAGAAGCGCGCGATGAAGTACCTCGGCACGAACGCTCCACAGGCGATGGACGTGCCGCGGGGTTTCAGCTACACGCGGGAGGTCCAGCCCATTTGGGATCAACACTGTATTGAGCGCCATGCCGGGAACAAGAATCCGGAAAAAAAGGACGTCCCCCTGAGTCTGTTAGGCGGCTACCGCCCCATCACGGATTCTCGCAAGAGGAGAAGGAGCGAGTTGCGTGCTGGATCGATCTGAACGTTCCGTTTGCAGGTTCGTGGATGGAACCGAACTACTGGGACCGACCCGATCATGCAGGTTTATGGGAAAGACCTGTGACTTTGCTGGCGCCGCTGCCAGCCTTGCAGGCCGCCGATCAAGCTGTTTTGCCGGAGACCGCGGCAGGCGGCAACGCGAGTCACGGCGACTCCGGCCTGCAATCTGCCTCGGCCATGGCCGCGCAGGTCGTGCTGGTCGAGGCCGAAAGTTTCGCCGAGCGCGGCGGCTGGGTCGTGGACCCGCAGTTCATGGACCAGATGGGTTCGCCCTACCTGCTGGCGCACGGACTGGGCCGGCCGGTGACGGACGTGACGACGGAAGTTGAATTCCCGGCAACCGGCAGCTACCGCGTCTGGGTCCGCACCAAGGACTGGGTGGCGCAGTGGAACGTACCGGGCACGCCGGGACGGTTCCAGTTGCTCGTCGACGGCGAACCGCTTGAAACGGACTTCGGCATCCAGGGCGCACAGTGGCATTGGCAGGACGGCGGCAGCGTGAACGTCACACAGCGGCGAGTGCGGCTGGCATTGCACGACTTGACGGGCTTCGAGGGCCGCTGTGACGCGGTCCTTTTTGCGCGTGACGAGAAATTCACTCCGCCCAACCGCGACCCGAAAATGGCCGCGTTCCGGCGGGCGTGCCTCGGCCTGCCGGAGCAGCCGGAGCCGGCGGGCGAGTTCGATTTCGTCGTCACCGGCGGCGGCATCGCCGGCACGTGTGCGGCGCTCTCGGCGGCCCGCCTGGGGTTGTCGGTCGCCCTGATCCAGGACCGGCCCGTGCTGGGCGGCAACAACAGTTCGGAAGTTCGCGTCTGGCTGCAAGGGGCGCGCAACAAGGAACCGTGGCCGCGGGTCGGCGACGTGGTGGCGGAACTGGAACAGGAACGCAGCGCCCACTACGGACCCAGCAACACCGCGGAACTGTACGAGGACGAGAAGAAGCTCGCCCTCGTCCGCGCCGAGCCGAACATCCGGCTGTTTCTGGAACATCGCGCCAACGCGGTGGAGAAGGACGACGGTGTGATTCGGACGGTGATCGCCCAGGAGATCAACACCGGCCGTCGCGTCCGCATCGCCGGCCGCTGGTTTGCCGACTGTACGGGCGACGCGGCCGTGGGCGCGCTGGCGGAAGCGGACTTCGAGATCGAGCCGAAGGGCCACATGGGACCGTGCAATCTGTGGAACGTGTGCGAATGCACGGACACCAACGCGCTGAACACGGCGGTGGATGTCAAGGCGCAACCGCAGCCGTTCCCGCGCTGCCCGTGGGCGCTGGACCTGACCGACAAGCCGTTCCCGGGCCGCAGCAAGACCAAGCCGGACCCGAACAAGCTTGGCGGCTGGTATTGGGAAAGCGGCTTCGACCGCGACCCGATCGCCGAGATGGAATACGTCCGCGACTGGAACTTCCGCGCGATGTACGGCGCTTGGGACGCGATGAAAAACGTCGACCGCGTGCTGCCCAACCACCGCCTGAACTGGTCCGCCCACATCCTCGGCAAACGCGAATCGCGGCGGTTGCTGGGCGACGTCATTTTGTGCCTCGAGGATTTGACGAGCGACAGGAAGTTTCCCGACGGCTGCGTGCCCACGGGTTGGAGCAACGACCTGCACCTGCCCGACCCCAACTATGAACAGGGTTTCGAGGGCGATGCCTTCATCGCGAGGGCTCATTTCGGCCAATTTCCCGCCTACCGCGAACGCCGTCCGTTTTGGATTCCCTACCGCTGCCTGTACTCGCGCAACGTGTCGAACCTGTTCATGGCCGGGCGCGACATCAGCACCAGGCACGACGCGCTGGGCGCGGTGCGCGTAATGCGCACCGGCGGCTGCATGGGCGAGATCGTCGGCATGGCGGCCAGCCTGTGCAAGAAACACGACGCGATGCCACGCGCCGTCTACGAATCCCACTTGAGCGAACTCCAGGACCTGATGCGAGTCGGGGTCGGCAAGAATCCCGCGGCGAGTTCCGAGTATCCGCCGCCGCGTCCCAAGACAGCGTCTGCTCCGGTCGTTTCCACGCCCGATCGGCTGCCCAAGGCCGGTCCGAATCCGGCCCGCGCGGCGGAAGTGTTCGTTTCGGGCGGTTCCAGGGAGGGATGCTCACCGGGACTGCTGAACGATGGGAAGTATCTTCCTTTTCCAAGGAGATTGCGCTCATGCGCCGACGCGATTTTCTCAAATCTGGCGCCCACGCCGCTGTCGTGGGAGCCGCCGTGACCGCGTGTTCTTCCGAGGGCTCTGCCGCCGCCAGCAGTGCGAGTGCCGCCGGCACGCCGGCGATCCTGAGTCGCTACACTGCGGACGATCACCGGCGGCGACTCCATAACATCGGAATCTGTCAGCGTGCGATCCGTTCGTGCCTCAGGAAGCACCTGATCGCGAACTACCTGCCAGCTCAGTGCGGTTACAACATGGGCGAATACCCCTGCCGCCAACCCTGGGATCCGGGCGAATACGACGAACGGGAACTGGACCGGCTGAAGGAGCACGGCATCCAGCTGATCCAGGTTTTCGACGAGTGGAACGATTCGCTGCGGTTGTTCGGCGGCGACAAGTACACGGCGCTGAACCCCGCGGGATTTCGCCGGTTCATCGACATGGTCCATCGCCGCGGCATGAAGATCATCACGTATACGTCCAGTTGCTTCCTGCAGCGGACCGATCCCGATTTTCGGCAGGAGTGGTCGCGCGAAGGCGACGATCTGCTGGTCGGCTACTGGAACATGGCCCGTTGTTCGCCGGCCAGCCCCGGTTGGCGTGCCTTTCTGCTGCCGCGCATCGTCCGGATCCTGGATGAGTACGAACTGGACGGCATCTACATCGACGGCGGGTATGTCCAGAACTATCGCAAACGCCTGCAGACGCCGGCCAAAGATGAGACGCCCGCTTTCGAAGAGACGCCGGAGCACGACGGGGCGCTGGCCGACCTGCTGGCCCTGGTGTACGCCGAAGTCCAGCGGCGCGGCGGGATTCTGAAACTGCACGTCGACGGGGCCGACCAGCCGCGCACGGCGGGGCTGAAAGTGTACGACTATCTCTGGGTCGGCGAGGGCGTGGGCCAGGTGGACCCGCTGCGCGAAGCGGTCAAGAACTACCCGCCGTACGTCGTGCCCTGTATCGACATGACGTTCGCGAAGATCGAGAACGCGGACGAGCCGTACTTGCACGCCATCCCCTACCTGCAGTTCCCGATCCTCCAGGCGGGCCGCCCGTTCACCGGCGAACGGGGCATGATTCCCGGCGTCCAGTACGCCTCTGACCAGGATTTCTGGGTGCGCCGCTGCCGCGAGGCGTGGAAACACTACCAGGCCAATCCTCAAGGACCGTACACCTACGGCGGCTGGGGCGCGGTTCCGGAACGGCCGGAGACTCGCCCTACGCACGCCCGCTGGCTGAAGCAGTATCTGCCGCTGGTCGAGGACGGCACCTGGGCCTGGCTGGAGATCGGAGACTCCGATCTGTCTGCCGGTCCGCTGCCGAAAGAGACGGTGGCATCCGCCTTCGCGAATCGCGATCTGTACCTGGTGTTGGCCAACTACGGACGTGCCCCCACGGAAATCGCAACGGCGGATGCCTACGTGCCCGCGGACAACCCCACGGCCGGCCAGGCGAAGCGGTGGACGCTGCCTCCGCGCTCGCTCAAGATCCTTCGCAGGTCCTGATGATTGCTGGTCGAGGCACAGGTTTCCGCGCCGATCCCTACGGCAGCTCTTCGATCGTGATGTTCCGGTACCAGGCCTCGCTGGGCCGGCCGCCGTGGATCTGCAGACCGATGCGTCATCGGTGATCATCGCGTCGGCCAGATCGACTTCGATGCCCAGTTTCTGGCCCATCCCGGGCCGACAGCCGTACAGATCCAAGACGTGCTGGGGCTCGTTGCTCGAGTCCATCAGATCGGAAAGGCTGGCCTGCATCTGGAAAGCCATCGCCGTTGCGTGTCGCCAACGCACTTTCAAATTGGCCGTGGCACGATGCAAGCTCTGTAGTGTCCTCATCTCAAAATCTCCTCACGTTCCAAATACGCATATTCATCGGTTTATCCGTCCACAGCACCCTACGGGCGCGGCACAGTTCCCGCTATAGTCTGGAGAAAAAGTCTCTCGCCGTCCCGGATCGCCGGAGCCAAGAACTGGCAATGGCCTGAAAATCGCCGGCAAGACCAGACTCGGAGACCTACGGTCGGCGATTTCGGCGGGGTCAGAGACCCGCGCCGAGCGCCGAACGGCTTTGCTAGAAATCCTGTCGCTGGAGGTAGATGCAGCCGAGCGT
>CAZAQY010000025.1:13966-42239 GCA_964486845.1 uncultured Pirellulaceae bacterium | reverse complement strand
GCGCCGAACGGCTTTGCTAGAAATCCTGTCGCTGGAGGTAGATGCAGCCGAGCGTCAAGACCGCGACCATAAAGGCCAGACTGCTCCAGACGGGGCGCCAGGGTTCGAGTTCCTTCTGGGCGGTGCTCAGGTCGCCGCCTTCGCCCAGCTCCGCCGTCTCCTTCCCCGACAAGATGCATTGCACGGTCTTGTCCAGCTCGCCCGGCTTGGGAAAGACCGTGTACAGCGGCAGAATGGCATACCGGTAGACCCGCTCCAGCAGCGACAGGGGCGGCGCGTATCGGTGCGTCGCTCGCCAGGCAGGCAGGTCGTACTGCGTGACTCGCGTGGTGCGGTCCACCACCATCGCGCGGCCGGGCGATGGAAAGATGCAGCACGAAATGTCCCGTTGCCCGGCGATCCGAGGCCGGGCCATGTCGTCCGCTTGGCGGTCGTAAATCCACAGGGCCCCGTGATGGAACACCACGGCGAAGTACCTGCCCCCCGGCGCCGCCGTGATGAAACGCGGTTGATTCCTGCCCTCCACCGTGAACCGCCGGCGCTCTTGGAGGTTCTTGGCATCAAACGCGAACATCTGCCCATCGTCGCAGCCGATCAGCACGGTGTCGCCGCCAAACGCCATGGCCACGTCGCCGCGATAATCGTCGTCCAGCTTTTTCTCCAACCGGCGCTCGTAGCGATCCTGCGCGTTTTTCCGCAGCACGGTGAGTCTGCCGCGCCGGTAGACGGCCAATTCCCCCGTGTCCCGGTTCACCGCGGCGTCGGCAGGCTGCAGCAGCCCCAAGCCCGGCTCCGGCCCCACCCCGACAAACGGATCGCGGCCGGGAAGCGGCAGCGAGAATCCGAGCACCTGGACCGACTGGCCCGCCTGCTTCGGATCGCCCGCCAGGCGGTACAGATCGAGGCTGGACACGAGCAGAATACGACCGTCGGCTTCGCGCAGCAGGTCCAGCGTGCCCAACGAGGCGTTCACGCCCGCGACGGCGGCCCAGTCCTGGGAGCGCGGTCCCACGTTCAACTTGATCCGGCCGCTGCGAAGCGAGCGCACGGCGGAAATCAGCTGATCGCCCTTTTCATCGTACACCGGCCCCAGCGGCCGCAGTTCGGGTGGGACGCTCGGAATGAAGGACAACGCAATCCGCCGCTGCATCTCCTCTTCGCTGTCCGAGCGGAAAACCTCCCGCCACTGGCCTTGTTTCTCGTCCCAGGCGTACGTCAGCCCCATCTCGTTCACGCCCAGCAGCGTGTCCTTGGCCCGGATCAACTGGACGACTCGCGTTTTGTTCAGCACCAACTGCTCGACGCCCGACTTGCCCACGCCCACCCCGAAGCACATCAGCCAGAACACTACCGTGACGCCCACTGCGGCAATCGCGTTTCGCCACAGCAAACCCACCAGCGCCGACACGGTGTAGTAGATCGCGAACATGAACACGTACACGGGAATGCACAGCAGGATCCGAGGATCCCACATGCCGAAACGCAGACCCAGAATCAACCACAAGCCCACCACCAGGTAGCCGGCATTCAGCAGGATGAACATGCAGCCGCCGCAGAATTTGGACAAGAACAGCAGCCACCGCCGCACGGGCTTGCTTAGCAGCAGGTTCAGCGACCCGGGATCGAACGTCTGAGGGATAATCGCCGCCGTCACCAGAATCGCGACGAAGACCCCGATGGTGCCCACGATCCAGCCTGTGGCGCGCTGGACCAGCGATTCCAGCAGCCGCTGGAACTCGGTCTTGCGGATCGGCAGCGGCTCGCCGAAGTCGTACCACAAGTAGCGGAACCGCAGCGACGTCGGCGGGCTGGCTCCGATGAATTCCGGGTAGGCCGCCTCCAGGGCCAGGCGGTTCCAGCGTCCGAGATCGTCCTCGGACAGTTTCTGCACGTCCTGCTTCGCCAACTCGCGGGCCTCGTCCGATTGCGGGCGGCGCTTGCCCCAGGTCTTCTCGTCGTAGAAATCGCGGCGCTGCAGCAGCCGGTTGATTCCCTCCCGGACGTCCTTCATCGCGCGAATGAATTTGAACGTGCCGGAAACGTCGCCTTCCTTGGGCATGGCGAACGCCGTCACATCGCGGCGCAGCGGTTCATCGAGCATCGAGACAATCCGCTTGGACGGGGACGGCTCGTCCTTCTGCGCTTCGTCGCGGAGATGTTCGATGAAATGCGGCAGATCGCGCACCGCGCCTTCGGCCAGATCGCGCGTGACTTGCTGGCGGTAGCCCAGCGGCGCCAGCAGCACCAGCAGCAGCGTGATCAGCACCAGCAGCACCCACAGGACGCGGGAGGCGAGCGCTTCGCGGAACGAGTCTTGAATCACTGCGAAGTAGGGGCGCATGTTCCCTCCGCCGGCCCGGCCACAATCGCCAGAAACGCGTCCTCCAGACTCCGCCGCACGCGAGCCAGACCGAGCAGACTGACCCCGTGTTTCCGCAGCCGGTCCACGCACGCGTCCGCGTCAGCCTGGCTGAGCGACTTGAGCACGACTCGCACGACACCCGCGGCGGGCCGTTCCCAAGCGGCGGCCGTCGCCCCGGCCAGCGCCGCCCGGATCGCCGCCTCGTCGCCCGCCAATTCCAGCACCAAGTCCGGCTCGACTTTACTGGCCAGCAGGTTGCCGGCGCCGGTGGACGTGATCTCCTGGATGGGACCGATGCGGCGCAGTGCCCCCTTGTCCAGAATCGCAATCCGGTCGCAAATCAGTTCGACCTCCTGCAGCAGATGGCTGTTCAAAAACACGGTTTTGCCTTGGGCCTTCAACTGCTGCATGATGCTGCGGACCTGGGCCCGGCCCACCGGATCCAGGCCGTCCGTGGGTTCGTCCAGGATCACCAGTTGGGGGTCGTGCAGCAGGGCTTGCGCCAAGCCCAAGCGCTGGAGCATCCCCTTGGAGTACTTCGCCACGCTGTCGCGGGCCCGGTCGGCCAGGCCCACCAACTGCAGCAACTCGCCACTTCGCTCCCGGATCTGCCGCGCCGAAACGCCGTTCAGCTTGCCGTAGTAATCCAACGCCGTGGCCGCCGTATGGTGCCGGGCGATGCGCAGGTTCTCGGGCAGGAACCCGACCAGGCGGCGGCTGCGGCGATCGCCGGCCGGCAGACCCAGCAGCCGAGCGCTGCCGGTCCACTTCCGCACGATGCCCAGCAGGATCTTGATAAACGTGGTCTTGCCCGCGCCGTTGGGCCCCAGCAGCCCAAAGATTTCGCCCGGCCGCACGTCCAGCGTCACCTCGCGCAACACCTCCAGCCGCCGGCGCCGCAGCCAACCGTCGCGGTAGACCTTGCCCAGGGATTCGGCTTCGATCACAGGTTGATTATTCATGCTCTGAGTAGTTCGAACCGAAGCCGCTTCGCAACGAGTCGGACGGTTTGCCCAACCAACACTTCCTTCTCCGGAGGCGGTTTAGAGGGAACAAGCCGGACGCAGGGCTGGCTTGATGCGTGCCAAATCGTCCGGCAGCACTTGACCCAGCCGACGCTCGAATCGCACCCGAGGTAGCGCCCCAACGCCCTGAGCATTGGCGACCGAGGCAGAATCCAAGAAACGAAGGTGACCGAGCCCGACTTCCAGCACACTTCCGCGATTCTGCGTCGCGATCGGCACGTGAATGATCAGCGTACGTTCCACGGGCAGGTCGCCGGCCAACATGACGACCACGGGTCGCAACTTGCCCGCCAAACCCATGTCTGCCAGCCAGACCTCACCGTGTTTCGGATTCTTTGCCATCGAGGATCGTTAGTACTTCCTGCTCTACCTCCCTATCGGGCAACAAGTCAGACCAGGCGGAGTCGCCGCGTTCTCGTACGAGGAATCTCAAGAAATCCAGCACTTCCCGTTGAACCGGTTCCGGCTGACGTTTGATTCCCTCGATCAAGAGTTCTTGCGTGGTCATAGCAGGATTATAAGCGTCGGCGCCCGGTCGCTACAAGATCGCAAACCGGGCCGGCACCCGCAAACAGATCTTCCTCGAGTGGATTCTGCAGTCCAACGTCGCAACTTGCGGACCTTGATTCGTCGGTCAGAGCCCAAGCCCGCGTCAGAAGAACTTCGTAATCCCCGGCGTCGGCATCGCATAGTCGCCCTCCGCGTCCGGCATCGTAGGGGGATCGGCGTCCAGCGCCAATCGCTGCGGTGTGACGGTGTGCGGGCAGTTCATCGCATGGTCCCAGGTGAGCAGCTTGCCCGTGTAGCAGGCCCACGTGGCCATGATGGCCAGCATGCTGCTGCGGGCCATGTACAGCGTGTTGTTGACCGGCTGGCCCTGCCGGATGGCGTTGAACAGGGCCACGTGTTCCAGGTCGAAACGATTGCAGTCCGGGCCCGTGTAGCGCCACGAGTTCTCGCCGTCGATGCGGCAGGCCAGCAGATCGCACGTCCCCTTGGTTCCGATGAAGCGGTCGGCGATGCTGGGCAGGCAGCCGTCCTGCTGGCGGCAGTACGCATACATCCGCGTGCCGTCCGCGTATTCGTACACGACGGCGAAGTGGTCCCAAGCGTCGCCATACTGGCGGCCCACGCGCGTCTGCCGGCCGCCCATGCCCCAGGCCTGCAGCGGCGGCTGCTCGCGCATCGCCCAGGCGGCCTTGTCCAAATTGTGTACCAGGTTCAGCCCCGGCAAGTCGCCCGCCAGCCAGTAGAAGTTGTACCAGTCGCGGAGTTGGTACTCCATTTCGCTCCAGCCGGGCTGCCGCGCTCGAGAGCGGAGCGAGCCCGTATTGCAAGTCTCCTCGATGCTCGTGATCCGGCCGATGGCGCCGTCCAGCACCCGTTTCATCGTCTCCTGGACGCCCGTGTGATACCGCCAAGCCAGGCCGGAGACGATGCTCAAGCCCTTCTGTTTGGCGATTTCGCCGGCTTCCAGTACCAACTTCACTCCTGGGGCGTCCACGGCGTGGATCTTCTCACAGAACACGTGCTTGCCGGCGTCGACGCAAGCCTTCAGATAAATCGGATGGAAATAGGTAGGCAGGGCCAGCAGCACCACGTCGGAACAGGCGATCACGTGCTGGCAGGCTTCGAAGCCCACGAAGCAATGGTCGTCGTCCACGGTCACCTGCTCGGGCTTGACGGCCTTGAGGTTGGCCCTGGCCGACTTGAGCATGTCGGGAAATACGTCCCCCAGCGCGACCAACCTGGCGTTGGCGTCCCCGTTGAGCGCATTGACGGCTGCTCCGGCGCCGCGTCCGCCGCAGCCCACCAGACCGACGCGGAGGATATCGCTGCCGGCCGCGTGGGCACTGCGAGCGATCGGCAGTGCGGCACCGGCGGCCGCTCCGACGGCCACCGTGGCCGCTTTCAGAAAATCGCGACGCGAGGGATCGGCTTTGGCACTTTCAGAAATCAAACCGGACACGGCGTGCTCCTCGAAACCCGAAGTGTCAGCGAGCGGTGCCCGTGCCCTTCTTGCCGACACAGCGGGTTGATGTCAAGTGGTTTCGCACAGGTCAAGGCTCCGAGATTCTGCAGATCGACCATGTTATCACAACGGAAAGCGAAAGCAGCCGGGGTGGCCCTGCGAAAACGCACAATCATTCAAGTTGGAATGATTGGCCGTCCGAAACATTCAGTGCTGAATGATTTCGCACATCAAGGGGATCTATGCACATCCGACCTGCCAGCCGGAACGAACCGTCGTCTGCGCCGCCGGATTCGGCTGGTGCAGCGGCGCTGGAGCTTGCCTACGAGATCGCCTGCTATCAGCGGCTGCTGCGGGCGGGGTTGACCGGCCGATTGCGCGGCTGGGGCATCAGCGACCACGATTTCTGGGTGCTCTGGCTCTGCGGCCGCGCCGCGCCGAACGGCGTTGTCCAGCAGGAACTGGCCGCTGCGGTTGGCGTCTCGACGGCGCAGATGAGCGGTTTGGTCGAGCGATTGCGACAGCACGGCTTGCTGGCCAGTTGCCGGAGCGATCGCGACCGCCGCCGACAGTACTGGCGATTGACCGCCGCCGGCGACGCATTGTTGGCCGAGATTCAAACCGAAATCGGCGAGAGAGCCGGCGATTGGGAGGCGGCTTGTTCGGTGCAAGACCGGCGGGCTTTCCTTGCGGTGGTCCGGAGGCTGGCCAACGTCATCGCTGGCCCTGCCGGCGCCAGCGACACGGTGCGCGGGGCTTCCGACTCCGCGGCGGTGCGCGGGTCTTGCGATGGCGCACACCGTCTGACTGAAAGCCCTCAAGAATCCGGGAGACCTGCGGCCGGCGTTTTCGGCGAGGTCGGGAGGCCTGCGCCGAACGCGGGTTCCACGTTCGCTTCTCTTTCGCATGCGGAGGCTGCCGATGAACGTGCGCATCGCCGGGCCTCGTGAGATGCGGCTGCGAAGCGCTGTCTGGCTTGCGGTCTCGATGAGCGTTCTGCTCGTGGCGGGCTGCCGGCCGAGCTTCTATCGCCGGCAGGCCGACCTGGAAGCGTACCAGCTGATCGGCGAGAAAGCGCAGGATCCCCGCTGGTCGCTGGCCGATTACAGCGTCGATCCTGATCCGAGTTCGCGCATCTTCGATCCCTTCGATCCGGACCACGAACCGATGCCTCCGGACGATCCGGAGTCGCACCGCCTGATGCACAAGGTGGACGGCAAGAAGGGCTTCAAACACTGGCATGACAACGGCGATACGGCGGCGGTCGAGAATCCCGACTGGCTGCAGTTCTTGCCGTTGAACCAGGAAGGCGTGCTGGCGTTGGACGCAGAACGGGCCGTCCAGTTGGCGCGGTTGCATTCCCGCGAGTTCCAGCGCCATCTGCAGCAGTTGTATCTCTCGGCGTTGGACGTGAGCTTTGAACGATTCCAATTCGACGCGCTGTTCTTCGGCGGTTACGAAACGGAATATGCCGCCGGCGGCCCGCTCCGCAATCCGCCGGATTCGCTCAGTGTGTTGACGTCGGGCATCCCGTCCTCGAATCGCCTGCGTTTGAAGAAGCTGGGCACGACGGGAGCGGAACTCGTGGTCGGCTTTGCCAACTCGCTGGTTTGGCAGTTCTCCGGTCCCGATTCGTACTCGGCCAGTTCCGTGTTGGACTTCATGCTGGTCCAGCCGCTGCTGCGTTACGGTGGCCGGGCGCGCGTGATGGAGGACTTGACGCAGGCGGAGCGGACGTTGTTAAGCAACGTACGGCAGATGGAGCGTTACCGGCACGGATTCTACCTGGAGGTCATGACGGGCGGCGCCGCCGGCGCAGGGCCGTCCCGGAATCTTCGAACGCTGGACGGATCGGGGATGGGGGGCTTCCGCAGCGGCAGCGCCGGCGGTTTCATGGGGCTGTTGCAGACCCAGCAGGAAATCCTCAACCAGCGTTTCAACCTGTACTCCCTGAAGTCCAACAGCGTCCGCTTGAATGCCACGTTGCAGGACCTGTTGTCCAGGCCGGGAGGCCAAGCGTCCAGGCAAGGCGAGGGCGGCGGATCGAACAGTGAGGCCATCGTCCGGCAACGGCTGCAAGTCGCCCAAGCGCGTCAGGCCGTCCTGAACGCCGAGGGCCGGCTGGCCGATGCCGAAACCGCGTACCAGAACCAATTGGACAACTTCAAGATGATCTTGGGCCTGCCGCCTTCGATCTGCGTCAAGATCGAGGACGACATGCTCGATCCTTTGAACCTGATCGACCGGGGAATCGTCGACCTGCAGGAGGCGGTGAGCTTGACGCAGGAACAGGTCGGCCAGCACCTGGCGGACGCGCAGTCGCTGCTGTTGGATCCCAGCCTTGCGGACGCCGAGCGGAATGAACGCGTGGTGAAAGAGTTGCGCGCCGTGCGCGCGGCGCTGGACCAGGTGGCAAACCTTCGCAACCGGTTGATCGAGGCCGACGACTCCCCCTTGCGGCGGTTCCACGCCGACGGAAGGAAGCTGTTCCATCGACTGGAAAAATGCTTGCAGACCGCGATCGAGCAGGCCGCCGGCGATCCAGCGGACCTCGAGACGCTGCAGCGGGACCTGCGGCTGTTGCAGGACATCCGTCAACAGTTGAGCATGGCCGCCGGCCAAGAGGGACGCGACACCGACTGGCTGGACCAGGCGCGCGGCTTCATGTACTTCAACCTGCTGGAGGATGCGCTGAGCGACCTGAAACGCGTCGAGGAAGAGTTGCAGGACGCCGAGAGAAGGGCGGGCGCCTCCCCTGACGCCGAAGCGCCTCCAGGCTCCGAACGTCCGGAACGGCAAGCCGCCGAGTCGGGTGCCGACATCTCTTGGATGAAGGGCGACTCCAATCCGCTGACGCGGGCCCTGTACCGCAAGCATCGCGACTTGATGGAGGCCGGCGGTTTGCCGGGTGTCACCAGGCTGGCAGACGCCCTGCGAGGCGACTATCAACGGATCGAAAAGCAGTACCAGCGGATCAGCAACAGCTGTCCCTGGTTGAGCGACTTGGGCCGATGGCGGCGTCTGCCTTACGACGTGGAGGCCTCGTTGGCCGACGACAATCGCGCCAACGTGAGCCGGTTGGAGCGCCGGGCAAGCCAGTTCGTGGACACTTTGCTGGACTCGTTGGCCCGTCTGGACGACTCCGGCGAACACAACAGCCTGCTCGCCAATATCCGATACTATCAGGCGACATTAGACACGCTGGCGGCCAAGGTGCCGATGCTCACGGCGGACGAAATACTGGCTCTGTTCCGGCTGGACATCAATCCCGCCATCCCACAGGAACTTGTCGATTTGGCGAGCAGTGTTCTAGAGATCTCGCTCGTTCAATCGCGGACTCGAGCGGAAAACGTCTCGGTCGAAGACACCGCCGTGGACCTGCACCCGCAAGCGGCGCTGGAGATCGCCCGGCAAAACCGTCTGGATTGGATGAATGCCCGCGCGGAATTAGTCGATGTGTGGCGCCTGATCCGCGTTTACGCCAATGACCTGCGCAGCAGCGTGGATGTCGAGTTCAGCGGCGACATGAGGACGCGCGACGACAACCCCTTCAAATTCGACGCCAGGACCGGTCAACTGCGCGCGGCGCTGCACTTTGATGCCCCGTTGACACGGCTCGGCGAACGGAACACTTATCGGCAAGCCTTGATCGCGTACCAGCAGGCCCGCATGGACTATTATGCGTTCGAGGACCGGGTTTCCAAGAACCTGAGGGAGGTGTTGCGGACGCTGGAGTTGAAGCGGAAAAACCTCGAAATCCGCCGTGAGGCAGTTTGGGCCGCCGCGGTCCAAATCGAATTGAACCAAGAAATCCGGAATTTGGGGCAGGCAAGTAGTCAGGCTTCCGGGGCGACGGCCGCGCGCGATGCCGTGTCGGCTTTGTCCGATCTGCTGGCGGCCCAGAACGAGTTCCTGAGCATCTGGGTGACTTACGAAGTCCTGCGACGCGGTCTGGATTTCGACTTGGGCACGATGCAACTGGATGCCTCGGGCATGTGGGTGGATCCGGGCCCCATCGATCCCGATCACGGCTATCCGGGAGTGGGCGAGAGCACGGATTGCTGGCCGGGCCCGATGGTGATGCCGCGCGGCGAGCCGATTCCTTCGGATCGACAAATGCTGGACCTCGAGGTCGAGGAATTACCTCCGCCCCCAGGCCAAACCGATGGACGCCTCCCGGAATAGGGTCGCGGAGGCCGACAATAATCCGCATTTTTTCGGTGTTCTTGCGGCCTCAGCCCGGCTGGCAAAAGACTCGCGTTTCCCGTCACCGCTCTATTCCCTCCCTGCCTGCTGCAGGTTATCATAATGGGGGTTTGTCGTTAATGAGGAGAAAACTATGAGGGCTCGATCGTACGCTTCTGTCTTGGCGGCGCTGACTGCGGCTGGCAGCATATTGTGGACGCACGTTCCCGGCAACGCTCTGCAGCAGCCGCAGGAGCAGCAACCGTCCACATCGTCGACTTATTGGCCCCAGAGTCAGGCCAACTTCCCGCAGACCGTCGTCACGGGCGGCGGCTGGGGCTGGGGCGGCCATGCATCGACCGCTGAGCAGGGCATGATGGAGGGCATGGCCAGCATGATGCAGGCTGCCGGCTCGCGGAACCTGATGAACGCCCAGGCGGCGGGTTTTGTGGAAGACGCGCGGCGCAAGAACATCGACAATCGCATGTACGGCACGGATGCTTACTTCCAAATGCGGAAAACGAACCGCGAAGCGCGGGCGGCGGAACAAGGGCCTCGGCCGACGCAGGAAGATCTGCAGCGGTACGCCCGGCAGCGGGCGCCGGACCGTCTGAGCCCCAGCGAGCTGGACCCGCTCACGGGAACGATTGCTTGGCCGGCCCTGCTTCGCGAAGATCAGTACCAAGCACACCGCGCCGAACTGGAATCGTTGTACCAGAAGCGGGCGCAGGCCGGCTACTTGACCGGTTCCCAGCGAGGCCAAGTGCAGCAGACCGTCGAGGCTCTGCAGGCGGAACTCAAGAAGAATCTGCGAAACTACACGCCCCAGGACTACGTCCAGGCGAAGAAGTTCACCGAGGGCTTGAACTACGAATTGTTCGCCGCCAGCAGTTGACGGTGGGCGCAGCGGTTCTCGAGAGTAGGCGGCAAGTCTTTTGCATCTGCGAGGAAAATTATGCGTGGTCTGACTCTGTTTGTGGTGGCAGCCGGTTGGTTGTGCTGCTCGTGGCTGGTCGCTGGGGAAGCGGTCACAGTGGAATCGCTGGCGGCCGCAGCGGTCGATGCGGATCAGGCGAAGGCCCTGGCCGCGATCGATTCGCTGGACAAGCTCGGCCCTGACGCCAAAGCGGCCGTGCCGGCGCTGGTCCAGGCCCTGGGCCGTGAGAACGAAGAACTGCGGTGGCACGCGGCGCGGGCCTTGGGCGCGATCGGCGACAATGCTCGGGACGCGGTACCGGCCCTGATCAAGGCCCTGGACGACTCCGCCAAAACCGTGCAGGCCTACGCCGCGTTCGCGCTGGGCGAGATCGGCAAAGCTTCGGAGCCGGCCGTCGAGAAGCTGATCGAGCGGGCCTTCGACGAAGATCCACTCGTCCGCCGCGGCTCGCTGTTGGCGATTCGCCAGATCGGGGCTCCGCCGGAAAAAACTCGGCCGCTGTTCCTCAAGATGTTGGAGGAAGGCGATCCCGCCTCGGTCCTGCCCATGCTGCAGACCATCGCAGATGCCGGCGAGAAATCCGTCCCCCCCATGCGGGAATTGCTGAAGGACGAGAAGATGTGCTATTGGGCCTGCGTGGTCCTGAGGGATATGGGCGAAACGGCGGCGCCGGCCGTTCCCGAGCTGATCGAGGTGCTAAGCCACAAGGAGCCGGAGGTGCGGATGCAGGCCCTGATGGCGCTGGCCGCGATCGGCGCTCCGGCGGCTCCCGCTGTTCCCGCGATTGTCAACGCGCTGGAAAGCGACGAGTTTGACGCCGTGCGATTCTCGGCCGCCTTTGCCTTGGGGGCCATCAACCAGAAGGACGAAGCGGAAACGAAGGCCTTGGTCGCCGCCGCTCGCAGCGACAAGCCCATGCTCAAGCTCGTCAGCCTCTGGGTTCTGGCCCGCCAGAATCCGGACAATCTGGAGGTCGTCCGCCATGCGGCCGAGCAGATCGTCGCGGCTCTGAAGTCGGACGATGCCGAGCTGCGAGGCGTGGCTGCAAGAGAGCTGAGCGAATTCGGTTCGCACCCGGAGATCGTCGGGCCGGCGCTGTTGGCGGCGCTCCAGGATCCCGATCAGCAAGTGGTGGGGCACGCCCTGGATGCCCTCGCCGCGCTGGGCCCCAAGATTCTTCCCAAGGTGATCGAAGCGCTACAGGTCAAGGAACGCCGCCAAGTCGCGGCGGCGTTGATCTACCGCATGGGCCCGCAGGCGGCCCCGACGGTCCCGGCGCTGATCGAAGCCCTCCGCGAGCCTCCCGCCGATGAGGACGATGTGCTGTTCCGCCGACTGGCCCAATTGGCCTTGGCGGCGATCGGGCCGGAAGCCAAAGCAGCCGTTCCGGTGCTGATCGAATCGCTGTCCTCGGACGAACGGGAAGTGCGCGGGACGGCGTGCTATGCGCTGGGCAAGATCGGCCCCGCCGCCGCGGAAGCCGTCCCGGTGCTCCGGCAGCGTCTGGAAAATGTGGACGACGCGGCCCGCACCGCCGTCATCTGGTCGCTCCTGAAGATCAGCCCCGGCGATGCGGAGTTGGAAAAGACGGCGGTTCCGCTGTTGGCGAAGGCGCTGAGCCACGAAGAGGAACTGGTTCGAGCAGAAGCCGCATCGGCGCTGGGCGGGATTCCGGCGGCTGCCGAAGCGTCCGTCATCGGGCAGCTCAAAGACCTGGCGGAAAAGGACCTCAGCGACCGGGTCCGGGAAGCGGCCGCCGAGGCCGTGAAGAAGCTGGAAGCCAAGTAGGCATCGGGTCTGCAGGGAGAAGCCCGGCTTTTCAAAAAGAGCCGGGCTTCTTCTGCTTTCCGACAGCGAGCGGTGGGAACGGGACTCGTCCCCTACTCGATCCCTTTACCTCTTGCAAGCGAGCGTAGCGAGCGAGCGAGTTGGAAAATCAAATATCTCACGCAAAGACGCTAAGACGCAAAGCCAGAAAGGGGGAGAAGGAAAAGGATTGGAGGAGCATGCACTGAATGTCTGTTCCAACTTTCGTGCATGCATGCATCCTTCGTCTTTCCTTTGCGACTTTGCGTCTTTGCGTGAGACCGTCTTTGATAGGAGTCATTCCGATGCGATATTGGCAGCGACTCTGGGCGGCCCTGACCCGACGCGACGTGCGGCCAGTGGCCGATGTAGGCACGGGCGATGACTCGTTGACTCAGTTGCGGGCGCAGATCGCGGCGGTGCAGCTGGACCTGGCCGACCGCGACCGGCAGATGGCGGAAATGCGGGCCGAGCACGCCACGCTGCAGGCCGCCGGCGCGGGCGGCCGTCGGCGCGGGCCAGGACCAACTGGAAAAGCTGTCCGCCAAGATACTGTCCGGCCTTTGGAAGCTGCCCCTGCTGCGGCTGGACGTGGGGGCCCTGTTCGGCTCGCTGCTGGGCGAGTCGGAACAGAACATGCGGCGGGCGATCATGCTGGCCGAGACGGTCAGTCCCTGTATCCTGTGGATCGACGAGATGGAAAAGGCGTTCGCCGGGTCCGGCCCCACGTCGCTACTACGACAAGCCGGAATCGTTCGCGGATGTGGGCGGACTGGAGAACCTGACCGCTTGGTTCAAGTCTCGTGCTCCGGCGTTTGCCAATACGGCTCGCTACGCCGGGCTACCGTTGCCCAAAGGCGTCCTGCTGGTCGGCGTGCCGGGTTGTGGGAAGAGCCTTTCCGCACGGGCGGGCCAATCGGAAGCGAACCTGCGGATGGCGATCCAGACGGCCGAGGCGGTGAGCCCCTGCATTCTGTGGATCGACGAAGTGGAAAAGGGATTCTCCGGCGTCCGCGGCCAGGGCGGCGAGGGCGTCGCGGCCCGCGTGTTCGGTTCGTTCCTGAACTGGCTGCAGGACAAGCGCAGCCCGGTGTTCGTGGTCGCCACGGCCAACGACTTGAGCGGCATCCCGCCCGAGTTCCTGCGCCAGGGCCGGTTCGATGACATCTTCTTCGTCGGACTGCCTGGCGATCGGGAACGCGAGGCGGTCTTCCGCGTCCATCTGGCCCGGCGAAAACGCGATGCCGGCCGGGAATTGGAAACCGCGGACATGGCGGCCGCCGCCAAGGAGACCTATCCGTTGTCTCGGTCGCGCGCCCGCGAGATCGCGCTGTTGACCGCGTGGGCCAGCCGGAACGCGAAAGCGGCGAGTCGATAGGTGCGGCGGGTTTGGGTTTGGGGAGACCCACGCAAAGACGCAAAGAGGAAACGAACATCCCAGTCCCTTCCCTTATCTCTCTTTGCGGCTTTGCGTCTCTGCATGAGGCAGAGCATGAAGATTCAGGTCCATGCTTTCGAGCCTGCCAGCCGGGCTAACGGACCGGGATTGAGGGCCGTGGTCTGGTTTCAGGGCTGTACTCTGAACTGTCCCGGCTGCTTCAATCCGGCGGCACACGATCTGCACGCCGGGGTTGAATCCGATACGGAGACGCTGGCCGCCGAAATCCTCTCGCCGGCCGAAACGATCGAGGGCATCTCCGTGTCCGGGGGCGAGCCGTTTCAGCAGCCGGAGGCTCTGCTGGATCTCCTGGAGCGGCTGGCCGGGACTCGCCTCAGCCAACTCGTCTTCAGCGGCGACACGTTGGCGGAAATCACCGATCTTCCCTTGGGGCCGGCCATCCTGCGGCACGTCGACGTATTGATTGCCGGCCGCTGCGTGGCTTCGCCGCGGACGGGTCACAGCCTGATCGGATCGGCCAACCAACAGATCCATTTGCTCACGGGCCGCTACACGCTGGCCGATTTGGCCGCCGTGCCGCCTCGCGAACCCGTCCTCCATCGCGACGGCGCCGTCAGCGCCAGTGGCATCTCGCCTCGGCGACCGCCGGGAAGGTGACAATTTCAGCCGCGAGGATTTTCGTTGCGGCCGGTTGTCAACGGCCGGCTTGCCCGTTGGCCCCGAACCGTGTAACGTGTCTTGTAGGACCGCAGGTTTGTCTTCCTAAGAAGAACCCTACTGCGCGAAGGAGCATTCCATGTCACATTGGCAGACCGCCGCGATGGTTGCGCTCATATTCCTGCCGGCCTCTGGTGGCTTACGGGCCCAGGACGTGAAGTACGAGAGGTATCAACTGCCCAACGGCCTGACGGTGATCCTGCACGAAGATCATCGGCTGCCGGTGGCGACGATCAACCTGTGGTACTACGTCGGCAGCAAGGACGAGGTGGCCGGCCGGTCGGGATTCGCCCACTTGTTCGAGCACCTGATGTTCATGGGCACCGAGCGGGTGCCGGGCGGCCAGTTCGACCAGATCATGGAATCCGGCGGAGGCTGGAACAACGCTTCGACCTCCGAGGACCGCACCAACTACTTCTCGTACGGTCCGGCCAACCAACTGCCGACCCTGCTGTGGCTGGACGCCGATCGCCTGCAGGACCTGGGCCGCGCGATGAACCAGGAAAAACTGGACAAGCAGCGGGAGGTGGTGCGCAACGAACGCCGCCAGAGCTACGAGACCCGCCCTTATGGCCGCGCCGAACTGCGGATTCCCGAACTCATGTTTCCTCCGGGGCACCCTTACCACATCCCCGTGATCGGAACCCACGAGGACCTGATCGCCGCCACCGTGGATGATGTGAAGGACTTCTTCGCCAAGTACTACGTGCCCTGCAACGCCTCGCTGGTCGTGGCCGGGGATTTTGACCCCGCGGCGATCAAGCCCGTGATCGCCCAGCTGTTTGGCACCCTGCCGCGAGGTTCCGCGCCGGTGCATCGCGAAGCGCCGCCCGTGCGGCTCTCCGGCGTGGTCCGCAGCACCGTGAGCGACGACGTGCAGTTCGCCAAGACGTATTTCGTGTACCACAGCCCGGCGGCATTCCAGCCCGGCGATGCGGAGATGGACCTGATCGCCGCCACGCTGGCCGAAGGCATCTCCAGCCGGCTGTACCAAAAGCTGGTCTACGAGAATCCGCTGGCCAGCGAAGTGAACGCTCATCAGCAGTCCATGCTGTTGGGCTCGCTGTTCCGCATCGAGGCCACCGCCAAGCCGGACGTGCCGCTGGAACGGATCGAGCAGGCGATCGACGAGGTCCTGGCGGCGTACCGGGACAACGGTCCCACGGCGGAAGAACTGGAACGGCACAAGGCGCGGATGGAATATGCCGCCGTCAACCACCTGCAGTCGGTGCTGGCCAAAGCGGACGCGCTGAATCAGTACCAGTTTTTCTTCGGCGAGCCGAACTCGTTCCAGCGGGACCTGGACCGTTATCGCCGGGCGACCGCCGGCGATCTGAAAACGTGGGCTCAGAAGGTGCTCGCGCCGGAAGCACGCCTGATCCTGCGCGTGCTGCCGGAACTTCCGGCGGTCACCCCCGACCCGCGCGATCAGCGGCCGGCGGCCGGTTCGCCGGGGCTGTTCGCGCCGCCGCTGCCGGCCGCGTTCAAGCTCACCAACGGCATCCCCGTGTATTTGTTTCCGCGCAGCGAATTGCCGCTGGTCGAATTGCGCGCGGTCGTCGGCAGCGGATCGGTGGACGACGGCGCGAGTGCCGCGGGCTTGGCGTCGCTGACCGCCGAGATGCTGGACGAAGGGGCTGGGGCGCGGGGTGCGGTGGAATTCACCAACGCCGTCGATCAGCTTGGCGCTCAACTCTCCTTCGAGGCGACACGCGAGTACACGGTCGGCAGTCTGTCCGTGCTGCGGAGGAATTTCGAGCCGGCCCTGGCGCTGATGGGCGACGCCGTGCTCGCGCCGCGTTTCGATCCCGCGGAATGGAAACGCGTCCAGGCGCTGGCCGTGGAAGCGTTGCGCCGCGCCCAGGACCAGCCGACGGCGGTAGCTAGTCTGGTCGGGATGCGATCGCTGTTTGGTGATGCCCATCCGTACGGCCGTCCCACCCAAGGCACGCCGGAGTCCGTCGCCGCCTTGGCGCTGGACCAGTTGCGGGACTTTCACCGCCGCACGTACACGCCGGCCCGCACCACGCTGCTCCTGGCCGGCGACTTGTCGGTCGAGCGGGCCCAGGCGCTGTTGGAGAAGACCTTCGGCACGTGGTCCGCAGATGCGGCCGCAACGCCGCAAGCGGAAGTGCCGCCGTGCCCGTCGAATCCCTTCCGCGTGGTCCTGGTGGACAAGCCCGGTTCGGTCCAGACCGTGATCCGCTTCTTCCTGCCCGGCCCGCTGTACGGCGATCCAAACCGGGTCAAACTGGAGTTGTTGAACACCATCCTCGGCGGCAGTTTCACCAGTCGCCTGAACCAAAACCTCCGCGAGCGGCACGGCTACACGTACGGCGCCGGCAGCCGCTACTTTCTCCAGCCCCACGTCGGGTTCTTCCTGGCTCACTCCAACGTCCAGGCGGAAGTGGCCGGAGCGGCGTTAAAGGAATTCCTGACCGAGTTCGCCGCCATTCGCAGCGGGGACATTTCGGCCGAAGATGTGGCCAAGTCCCAGGCCAATTTCCGCACCGACCTGATCCAGGGCTACGAGAGCCTGGGCTCCGTGCTCGGCTCGTCGATCACCCTGCTGCGAAACGGCCGCCCGTTCGACGCGCCGGCCGCCGACCTGAAAGCCAGCCAGACCGTTACGAAACAAGACCTCAACCAGATCGCCCGAGAGGCGGTCCCCCTGGAACAAGGCGTCCTCGTGCTGGTCGGTGACAGGCAAAAGGTCCTTGATCAGATCCAAGGACTCGAGTTGCCGAAGCCGGTCGAGTTGACGGTTACGGGCGATCTCAAATAGCCGATGGAACGGCTTCGGCCATCGCGTCCAACAGCCGCTGAACGGCCTCCTCGCTGTGCCGGTAACTGAGACTGATGCGTAGCAAGCATTCACCCTTGGGCACAGAGGGCGGGCGGATGCCGGGAACGAAAAGCCCGCGTTCCTGCAGGGTTCGAGCCAGATTCATCGTCCGCTGTGCATCTCCCAGAATCACGGGCACGATCTGGCTCGCCGAACGACCGGTGTTCCAGCCCTGCCGTTGCAGTTCGGCGCGCAGCTTGGCAGCCCGTTGCAGCAGGACCGTGCGGCGGACAGGCTCGTCGACCACCGTGCGAAGCGTCTCCAGCGCGTAGGCCGCCATCGCTTCCGGTGGAGCCGTGGAAAAAACATACGAGCGGGCCCGGTTCGCCAGCCAGTCGATCAACGGCGCCGACCCGGCCACAAAGCCGCCCATCGAGCCCAGGGCCTTGCTCAGCGTGCCCACGCGCACGTGAACGCCGCGTTCCACTTCAAGCAATTCGCAGACGCCCCGGCCTGACGGCCCAAAAACGCCCGTGGCGTGGGCTTCGTCGACCATCAGCATCGCCTCGTATCGCTCAGCCATTTCGGCTAAATCGGCCAGGGGCGCCAGGTCGCCGTCCATGCTGAACACCGTGTCCGTCACGATCAGGCGGCGACGGTAGTCACGGCGCCGCGCGAGACGCTTCTGCAAAAAAACCAAGTCGCCGTGGGGATACACCTCCAGACGTGCGCGGGACAACCGGCAGCCATCGATGATGCTGGCATGGTTCTTGGCGTCCAGGTAGACGGCGTCGCCGCGGCCGGCCAGCGCGGCGATGGTCCCCAGGTTGGCGGCGTAGCCCGAGGTAAACAGCAGCGCTGATTCCGTGCCCTCGAATCGCGCCAGGGCTTGCTCCAACGCGGCGTGTACGGTTCCCCGGCCGGTGACCAGGGGGCTGGCCCCGCTGCCCCACCCCACCTGCTCGATCGTCTGTACGATCGCCTGCCGCGGGCCTTCGGCCGCCAGCCCCAGATAGTCATTGGAGCCGAAATTGACCAACTGCCGGCCGCCCAATTCGATCGCTTCGGCGCGCTGTGATCCTCCGCGCTGCGTCAGTCTTCGCCTCAGGCCGGCGGCATCGAGGGCGGCCAATTCATCGTCCAGCCAGCGCAAAGGATCAAGGACCATGAGCAGTTCCCGCAGGAGGTGTTCCTTTCCCTTCTGAACATACTCCGCACGCTCCGGTTTCTCTTACGGCTCCAGATAAGGTTTGAGTTGGATGAAGTTGATGATCAGTTCTTCGCCAGGGATCGCCGCTTCGTCGTTGAAGGCGACGACTTGCGAAGCGGACTTGGCCCGGAAGACGATTCGGTTGAGGTTGATCTTGGCGACGTTGTTGTTGTCCTTGTAACTGCCGGAATTGCGCCGGTCGATGTGGACGTAGCCCCTGTCACCGAGGATCTCGGCGCCGTCCAGTTCGGCACGGATGCCGTAGCGGCGCGGGTTATACTTCTGGCCCGTGACGTCCTTCAGGTCGGCAGTGACGAACTGCAGGCAGTAGGCCTTTCCCACTTCGAGGCCCTGTGCAGTCTGGCTGATGCGGTTGGGCTTGTCGGCGCTGCGGCTCATCACGCACACCGTGTCGCCGGCGCTGCCGCCACCCCAGCGGCCCTGGCTGTTCCTGCCATAGCCGGAGATGGTGTGCGTGCGCAGGGAGCCTTCGGCAGCCGGCGACGCGGTCCAGCCCTTCAGGCCGTCGGCAAAGTCGCCGTTAGTCAACAAGCCGGGGCTGTATTTGAACCCATAGCGGGCGGACAGCATCTCCTTGTTGCCTTCGACGGCATAGTGGCGCATCAGCTTGAAGGACCATCGCACCAACTCCTCGTCGCCATAGTACGTTCCCCAGTAGCCCGTGGTGGCAAGGTCCTTGAAGTCCGGGCTGTTGGCGATCAGGTTGACCTGCATGTCCAGGAAGTACTTGAAGTCGACGGCCGGATTGTGCTCCAGGGAGATGATCGGAATCTGGTTGAAATCACCGAAGATGATGCCCGTTCCGGCGGCTGCGCTGGGGAAGAAGGCGTTGAAGCGGCGCATGGTCTCGCCGATCATGCCGTCCAGATAGGCGGCGGCCGCTTGTTCGCTGTCCTGCGGATGGCAATAGGCCTCGAACAACAGGCGGCCACGGCCCCGCGACGCGTTCAAGCAGGCAGACATGAACTCGGTGTGTAGCGAGTGGATGCTCGGTTTGCCGACGATCCAGGTGTAGACCAGCCGGTTCTGGGGATTGCGCAGCAGCTTCAGGGCCTGAGTATAGTTGTCGATGGTGGTCCTGCCGAAGAACAGTTCGTCGCTGGTAAAGCCGTCGTACTGCGGCTGGGTCATGCCGGCCGTTTTCTCCATGCGGTCCCGCAACTCGGCGGGATCACCCGCGGAGTCCACGTTGAAGTTGGCCAGCCATTTCAGGCCCAGGGCCTTGGCTTCGGGCAGGGCCCGGCCCGGCAGCGTGCCGCCGTTCAGCGTGGTCACCGCGTACAGGATGTGCTGCTTCATAAAGTCCCAGCCGTAGCTGCCGTTTTCTGGGACTTGGGAACTGGCGCAGGGCGGATAGTTGAAGATCTCCGGGATCGATCGCACGATCAGACGTGCGCCGGCACGGTTGCCGCTGACGGTGATGCGATGCTCGCCCCCGGCCAGTTCGCGAAACGCTTCCAAGCGGTCGGTGGCGGCGGTGATGACCGTGTCGCTGTCGTCGAGCTTGACGGTCAGGCCCGGTGCCGACGTGGCGGCCGTGAAGGCGATGAACACCCAGCCGTCGCGCGGATTGACGAAGGTGAACGACTGCGGCGCCGCGCCGGCGCCGACCGGCTGGTTCAGGACCTCCGCCACCAGGTTGTTCAGTTGCCGGATGTTGCTGCGGTCGATGGCGGGAGGATCGACGATGCTGATCGCGTAGTCGGCTTCCAGAATTGTCTTCTGCGTTTCGCGATGACGGACAACGGCTTTCAGGGCGTAATCGCCGCAGGCCAACCCGGTGAACCGGACGCGGATCGTGCCGTCGCCGGCCAACGGGACAACTTGCCGGGGAATCGGGTCTCCGGTGACGGCGGCGCAGCACTCCAAGGTTTCGCGTTTTTCCGGCAGCATGCTGTAGAACTTGAGCGTCAACTCCGCCTTGGCACGGGGGATCTTGTTCAGCAGCGGCTGGAGGGCAACCAACCGGGGGGCGGCGACTAGGGACGCCTGCGACGTGGAGCCTTTGCGAGCCCCTTCGCTGACGGCCTCCAGCTTGACGTCGGCGAAATGGATCTCGCCCGTCAGGTTGGTGGCGTACATGGCGACGCCGTACTCGTTGTTCTTGGAGGGCATCAGAGTGAACGTCCTTTCGTGCAAAGTCCACTCGGAATCCGCCGGGAACTTGGTGATGCCTGTCGCGGAAAACCAGCCACTGTTGTGGACGATCAGGCCCCCCGCGGGGCACTGGAAGCCCTTGGTCTTGACGTACGCGCTGAATTTGTAGGTTTCGCCGGCCGCCAGCGTCAGGCCCTGCTGGCGCAAGCTCACTGTGCCCGGCACGCTGCCGTCATCCTTCAGCACGACGGCGGGCCGCGTCCCTTCGGGGCCTCCCACGCGGTCATAGAACACGTTCTTGGCCGAGGACGGACTCCAGAATTCCGGGAAGTCGGCCTGTTCGGCGTCAAACCGGCCATTGATCAGCAGGTTTTCCCCTTCGGCCACTGCCGCTTGGAGCGAAGAGGACAAGATGGCGATCCCCAGTAACGTCAGAAACGGCTTCATTGCGTTTTCTCCTTGTGTGTACTTGCCAACGGGGCCGCAAAAGGTCGGTATCCAAGGGATGGGGGGGCAAGTGCATCCATGTCATCCTTCACGGCCGCGGCAAAAGCCGGGTAGAACAGTCGTGGATCCGGGTCGCTCGTGTCGTCGTCCACCGACCGCTGCATCTGCTCGTAGGCGTCGAGTCGGACCAGCACGTACTGAGCGTGCGTAACCGGATCCTCGACCTCGAGCGGTCGCCCGGGCTGCCGGGGCAAGACCTGGCGGAGTTCGGGGCCGAGTTGTGGAGTCATAGCTGGATTGTACCACGGAACGCGTCTTGCGACGAGGCCGGGTTGCGACATCGTGCCGTGCTCTTCTCCTCTCGGACATGTCGGCCCGGCTCTCCGACATCCCCGGCCAACGAACAGTCGCCCGCAGGCTTTCCGCGACGGCATGGTGGACGTAGTTCGCCAGGTCTGGAAGCGGACAAGTCGAGGGTGTTCCGCACGCTCACCAGCGAGCCTCGATCTGCGCCCATTCGTGGGCGGTCAGCTGCACGCGAATCGCATCCTTCTCGATCGGGCACTCGGCGATCTGGTCGCCCTGGAAATTCAACTTGCGGGCGGTGCGAACCGCGCGGAAGCACTGCAGGCCCACGGTGGCCTGGCGGCCCTGGGTCTCCAGCAGGCGGACGCGGAAACCTACGTTCACTCCGGACTCGGACCACGGCTCCCAGTGCGTGGCCGTCACATTTCGCGCGTCGACGTGGAACAGCCACCCGGATGCGACCGGCGACGGCGCCGCGGCCGTCTGGACGAGCGACGGCACGGGCGTGACGAGGTTCAGCGACTCGTGGAGCGGATTCTTGACTTCCACGCCGATGCCGATCTGAAACCGGCGGCAGCGTTCGCCCGCCACGACGAGCAGCGTGTCCAGCATGCGCCGCCCGTAGCGCCGATGAAACGGCAGGCCGCCCGTGAGGATCGTGGTGTGGATCCCCACATCATCGATCTCGACGTACAAGGGCGCTTCAAACCGCTTGCTCTTGGCCGGCTGCCGCGTCAGATTGGCGCTGCGGTACAAGTCGGCGGCTTCGCTTGCCCACGCGAATCGCGTTGCGTAGTACGAGTTCCACGGATCTCGGGAGCATTCGGCGTGAGGCTGCAGTTCGATGTCCAGCAGCAAAACGCGACTGCCCCGCCACAGCCGGTAGGTCTGCCGGTAGTCGGCCAGCGTGTGGCCGCGGCGATCCAGCAGCCGTCCGCGAGCCACGATCTCGCCGAGCGTCTCGGTCGAAACGACCGTTTCCACGGAATCGGCGGCCATGATGGAGGCCGGGCCGCTCGCGGCTGTCTCACCCACGTCGTCGCTGGGCGCCGGGACGTTTGCCGGGTCGCCGCCGAAGACCAGTTGTTGGGAGAGCCGGTTGTGACGGGCGTTGTATTCGTGAATGGACCGCAACCCGCCCGACGTGGGATCGATCTTCGCCTCGAAGAACTCGTTCCGCAGCAGGCATTCGTCCGCCAGTGTGGCGGCGGCCTTCTTGGCCTTGCTGCGAGCAGCGCCCGGCGCAATCCACGCGAACCCCAGGGGCGGAACGTCGGCGACGATCTGCGCTGCGGCCTTGGTGGCGGAGGCCGCGTAGACGGGCCGTACCACCTCCGGCAATCCGGACAATTGGCCAGTTTCGATCCCCACACGGCGGACGAAAGAATGCGGATTGACGACCAGGCATCCGGTTTCCGCGGCGCCCCTGGCACGCGGCAGCGAAGCGGCGAACGACTGCAGGGCTTGCTGCAGCGACCGTTCCGCGGCGGCGTCCGTTTCCGCCGTCGCGCCGTCTTCGCGAATGTCGATGGATTGGAGCAAATCTTTCGGCCGGCCCACGGCGGCAGCGGATCCCGGAGGCTCGACGCCGAGTTCCTTCCCCGCCACCAACGCGGCCAAGGTGCTCAGGGACTGGGCCGCCTCCGCTTCGCAGCGGCGCCGCCAGTAGCGGACGACCGCAGAAATAGGATCGGGCTGATTCCTGGCGACCGCCTGCTTCAAGTACGGCGAGCCATACTGATCGTAACCAAATCGGTCCTGGTGCACGGGATAATCGGTCGTGCGAAAGTACTCATCCATCGCGATGAACTTGCCGAGCGCGGAGCAGTAACTCGCGATTCGCCGCAAATCGTCGTACCAGGGGCTGGGCGTACCGGGCCAGTGGGCCAGACAGACCGTCGCGATGTGATCCATGTCCATCGACTCGCCCAGCTTGACTCCCAGGTTGAGAAACGTCTGCGGCTTGGCCGCATCCAGGGGCAGCCGCGCCAGCGCGGTGATGGGCGTGCCGTCGCAGCCTTCCCAGCGCACCTTGACTTGGGAGCCTTCCGGCACGACGCCGTCCTCCAGGGAGGCGTGGACGGCGGCGTCGAACCCAAGCTTCGTCAAGATCTGCGGCAGAAAGGGAGTCAGCCCGAAGCGGCGGCGACCGTACACTTTCGGCCGGCATCCCAGGACAGCCTGGAACTGGTCGAGCCCCTGCTGGAGCTGATTCAGCAGCGTCTCGCAAGACAGCAGCGACAGGTTCCGCTCGCCGTACTCGCCCCCGACCAGCCCGACGCGCCCCGCTTGCAGTGCGGTCCGAAGCGAATCCAGCGCCAGCGGTTCCCGGTCTGCCATTTGCTGCAGCAGCTCGCCGGACAGGAGCAAATTGCAGGTAGCCGCCAGGGCCAGTTGGTCCCGCAGCGAGACTCCGAGCGTGGTGGGCGCCAGCATCGTCAAGTCCAGCAGATAGGCCTCCCCCGGATAATAGTGGTCGCGTTCGGCAGCCAGGATGTCGAACGATGCCGCCAACCGCTCGTGGGCGACCTCCAAGTTGCCTTCCATGGCGGCCACGGCGGCGGCCACGACCTGGTTTTGGAAGTGGATTTCGTCCAGATTGCTGGAGTAACGCAGCTTGCGCGTCAGCAACTCGACTTGCAGGTAGCAGTACCCCAAAGCCAGGAAATCGCCGGCCAACGCCCCGGCCTCGGCACGGGGCGGCGCATCCAGGCTGCGCAGCGCCAACTCGATCATCTCCCCCCGGTCAAGCTGGTTCTGGATCAGGCAGGCAGATTCCGATTCAACGCGTTGCAGATATCCCGTGGGGACTTGCGGTTGGCTCACGCCAGGCACTACAACTAGTTTATTCGTCACGTCCGCCGGCGGAGAATCCGCCCGGTACCAGCTGGGGATCTTGCCGGCACAGGCGATCAGGGCGGGGTGCCACAGGGCCGACCACGCGGCCAGCAGGCCCGCGGCCTCGCCCCCCTCGTGGTGTGTCGGAAAGTCTTCCAGGCTTTGGCAGGGCAAGAGGACGATAAGTTGCTGGTACATCATGGTTTCATGGCATAAAATAGGAGGGTGCCCAGAACTGCTGTCCTCAACACGATAGCGGCTGTAGAGCCGCCGGTCGAGGGTGCCAAGGGCGCCAAGGGGCGGCGGTCGGCGGTTGGCGGGGCCCTTGGCGATAGTTGTCCGAAGGCCGAGAATGAATTCTTGACACCTTTTGACCCGCGTCGTTAAACTGAAACCAGAGGGCGGCTTAGGGCAAGGCCGGCCTTTGGGGTCCGGGTAGATTTTCTCTTCTCAGGAGGCTGGGTGGGGTGATGTGTGGTTAGCCACGTCATCCGTTTCCTGTCCCTTGCGTTAGGAACTGATTATGGCGGCCACCAACGGTGTGTGGGGTATCGACATCGGCCATTGCGCGCTCAAGGCGCTGCGCTGCGAGTACGACGACCAGAACCAAGTCCTGGTTGCGACGGCCTTTGACTACATTGAACACCCGAAGATTCTCAGCCAGCCTGATGCCAATCCGAAGGAATTGATTCAAGAGGCCATCAACCAGTTCGTGCAGCGGAACAACGTCAAGGGCGACAAGGTCGTCATCTCGGTGCCGGGCCAAAGCGGCTTGGTGCGTTTCTTCGAGCCGCCCCCGGTCGATATGAAGAAACTCCCCGACATCGTCCGTTTCGAGGCGCGGCAGGCGATCCCGTTCCCGTTGGACGAAGTCATCTGGGACTATCAGCTGATGGGCGGCGCCAACGAAGTCGACGGCTTCTTGATGGAAGCGGAGGTCGGTTTGGTGGCCATGAAGCGCGACCAGGTGTACGATTCCCTGGAACCGTTTCGCGAGGCCGACGTGGAGATCCACATCGTGCAACTGGGGCCGATCTGCACCTACAACTTCGTGGCCCACAGCCTGATGACGGACACGCTGCAGGCGGACATCTACGACGCCGACAACCCGCCGGAGTCGTTCGTCATCATCAGCATGGGCACCGACACCACGGACCTGGTCGTCACGAACGGTTTCCGCATCTGGCAGCGGAACATGCCCATCGGGGGCAATCACTTCACCAAGCAGCTGACGAAAGAGTTGAAACTGACGTTTGCCAAGGCCGAGCACCTGAAACGCAACGTGCGGGAGGCCGAGGATGCCAAGAGCGTCATTCAGGCGATGCGGCCCGTGTTTAACGACCTGTTGACCGAAGTCCAGCGGTCCGTCGGGTTCTTCCAGAACATTGAACGCAAAGCCCAAATCGGCGGGCTGATCATGCTGGGCAACGCGGTCAAGCTGCCCGGCCTGCAGCAGTACCTGGCGAAGAACCTGGGCTATGAGCTGGTGAATGTCGACCACGAACGGTGGTCGGCGCGGGTGTCGGGTCAGTCCGTGCTGTCGTCGCCGCAGTTCAAGGAGAACATGCACGCCTTCGCCGTCTGCTACGGCTTGTGTCTGCAAGGCCTGGGGCAGGCGAAGTTCGACACGAACCTGCTGCCGAAGGAAATGCTGACGGAGCGCATCATCCGGGCCAAGAAGCCTTGGGCCTTGGCAACTGCCGCCGGTCTGATGTTGGCCTTCGCCATCAATTTCTTCTTCGAATACAACGCCTGGTACAAGGTACACCCGCAGCGGGAACAGGAAGGCGTGACGTGGGAAACCGCGATGAAGGAGGTGGACAGCGTCTCGTCGCAATTCAGCAAGAACGAGCAGGAGGATGCCACGCGGGTGAAACGCTTGGAGGAATTGATCTCGCTGGGCAAGGAACTCTCCGGCAACTCCGATCGCCGCATCTTGTGGATGGAATTGCTGAAGGCCATCAACGACGCGTTGCCACGCGACCCGGCCCTGGCGCCCGGGCAGATTCCCGACCCCAAGCTGCTGCCCATTACCGAGCGCAAGGACATTCACATCGAGTACATCGAATCCCAGTACTTTACGGACCTCAAGATGTGGTTCACCCAGCCGATCAAGCGCAAGTACCTGGAAGAGTTGGCGCGCTTGCAGGGAGCGCCGATTCCCGCCGCTGCGGCAGCGGCCGATCCTGCGGCTGCCGCCGCAGGGCCTGGTGCCGCCGCTCCTGCCGCGGCTGGGGCTGCTCCTCTCGGCGCGGCCGCCGCCGCGGCGCCCGGCGCTGCGGACGCCGCAACCCCTGCGGCGGGCGCCCCCGCGGACGCGGCGGCGTCCGAGGCAGGAACTGGGCCTGCAGGCGGCCCCGCTGCGGCGCCCGCCGCCAGCGCTGCGGGGGCTGAGGCCACCAGCGGTAGTTCAACCGAAGTGACCGGGCCGGAAGGCCCCGGCTGGGTCATCGAGATCAAAGGGCACCATTTCTATAACTCGGACATCACCACGTGGGGTGGCACCCACGTGCGCGATACGTTCTTGAAGGAACTTCGCGAACAGACCGTCGAGTTGCCTTCGGGACCAGGACTGCCGCCCACCCGCTTTACGATGAAGGAGTTGGGAATCGATTTCCCCGTGTTGGCCGTCGATCCGCCGATCGAGCGCAACTTCCAAATTCGGAATCCCTTCTATGAAGGGCCCCCGGCGGGCACGGGCGGGTATCCCGGGGCGGCGGAGGGAATGCCCGGGATGATGCCCGGGGTGATGCCGGGGATGGGGATGGCGCCGGCCGGTGTGGGGGCGCCGGGGGCGGGTTTGACCGGCGGTGCCGCGAAGCCGGACAGCAAGAAGGAGAAAGAGGAGCCGAAAGAGCCTCCCTTCTTTGTGGCGCCCAAGTATACGTTCGTGCTCCAATTCTGCTGGCAGGAAAAACTGCTGACCGAACGGCTTCGTCAGCGGGCGGAGGCACAACTGCAGCAACAGCAGGAGCAGCAACAGCAGGAACCAGAGCAACCAGAGCAGCCGCCGCCGGCGACTCCCGGCAATAAGATGGCAGCTGCCAACACGGGAGGTTAGCGTCATGGACCAAGTGAAAGCGTTTGCACGAGCCGCGATGAAACATGTCTTCTGGATCGGCTGCGGCCTGATCCTCGCAGGCAGCATGGCCACGTGGTACATGGCGCGCGACACGCTGCACAAGGAGTTCGAGAAGAACCAGAGCGACATCAAGGCCAAGTACACCACGGTCGCGGGGCTGCAGAAGAAGCAGGATCCCCCGAACGAGAAGTCCCACCAGGAGATGGACAAGCTGTTGAACAACACGCTGAACCTGGTGCTGGAGGCATGGAAGTACCAGTATTCGCGGCAGGACATGATTCTGCGTTGGCCGATGGATCTGCGGGAAGATTTTGTGGCCGCCGTCCGCCCGTTGAAACCCATTGAAGCCAAGGTGGACTTCCCCACGCCGCAGAGCCAGGAGTTAAAGGTGGACTTCCGCCGCCGCTACTCCGAGTACGTCGGCAACCTGTTGCCCCGACTGGCGGAAGTCGTCGGAACCAGATGGCAAGTCGGCAGGACGGCCGGTGGGATGCCCGGCATGCCCGGCATGATGGGCGGGGTTACCAACCTGACACCGGAAGAGGCAAGAAAGCTGGCTCAGGAGAAACAGCCGATCATCCTCTGGGATCCGAGCGACCAGGCGAGACTGGTGGGTTTGCACTTCGATTGGTCCAAGCAGACGGAAAGCTTGCCTAACACCCTGCAAATCCTGTACGCCCAGGAGGACCTGTGGGTCCTGACGGCGTTGATGTACATCATTCGCCAGACCAACGACAAAGCCGAATCGCGGCACGAAGCCGTAGTCAAGACGATCGAGACCATCCTCATCGGCCGCCATGCCCCGCCGCGCGCCGGGCAGGTCGTCCGGCTTGGCGGCGGCGGAATGGGCGGCGGCATGATGCCGGGCATGGATGGCATGCCGGCTGGTGATATGTATGGCTCGGCCGGTGCGCCTGGGGCCGAAATGGCCGGCTCCGGCAGCGCAATGATGCCCGCGGAGGCAGCCGGCATGCCGGCCGGCGGCGGCGCTGAAGCCATGATGCCCGCGGGCGGAGACATGCCGGGCATGGGCATGGGCATGCCGGGCATGGGCATGCCGGGCATGGGCATGCCGGGCATGGGC
>CAZAQY010000025.1:0-13866 GCA_964486845.1 uncultured Pirellulaceae bacterium | reverse complement strand
GGGCATGGGCATGCCGGGCATGGGCATGCCGGGCATGGGCATGCCGGGCATGGGCGCCGTGTCCCTGGATCCGGCCGAAGGCCGCTACGTGGACAATCAGTACCAGGCCTTGAGAGCGGAAACCTTGCGGTCCGCGTTGCGTTCGGACACAACGGCGGACGCCTTTCTGGTGGTCGCCAAGCGGATGCCCGTGCGGATGCGTTTGGTGGTGGACGAACGCAAGCTGCCTCGTCTGCTCGCCCAGTTCGGTAACGCGTTCCTGCCCGTCGAAGTCCGCCAGGTGCGGATCAACCGGGGCAAGGAGGCGGGCGGATCCTATGACATGGTGAACATGGGAGGCGGATACGGGATGATGGGCGGCAGCCCCGGCATGGGCGGCGAGTACGGAATGCCCGCGGGTTCTGCAGGCATGGTGCCGGCGATGCCCGGCATGGACACCGGGATGGGGATGGGGATGGGGATGGATGCGGGCATGGGAATGGGTTACACGCCGCCAGGCATGGAAGGCGCTGGCTATCCCTCGCCGGATTACGGGATGGGCATGGGCATGCCGGGGCAAGAACAGAGACTGAAGGACCGCACTACGGTCGCCTCCACATCGGCTCACGACGTGCCCGTGGAGATTTACGGGATCATTTACATCTACAATCCTGTGGACGAGAAGAAACTGGGGCTGGAGCAGCAATCCGGTTTGACCGGGACCACGCCTCCAGCGGCGGCGCCGGCGAGCTAGCGTTGGGCTTGTGTCAAGAACTCGACAGCCGATTTTGACCGCCCGTCGCGCGGATTGCCGCGAGCGAGGCAACGGCAGGAGCTGAGGCAGGGAGCCTTCGAAGTTTGGAGAGAAGACGATGAAGCTCAAGTTGAACTTCGGCAAGGGTGGCCTGAAGGGGTTTGTTGTGCAGCACGCCGAGAAGGCCATTTTCGGCATGGTGCTCATTCTCGTGGGCGTGTTTGTGTACTCCAGCGCCACGCTGGAGACCGTTGACGAAGGGCAGAGTCCCGGCAGCTTGAAAGGCAGCGCTGGCGGCGCTCTCACCAACCTGCAGAATGCCAATGCCTGGGCGACCCTCGGTCCGGAACGGCAGCGAAAAGTGGACAATTATCCCGCCCAAGCCAGTATCGCCGGGACGGCCGTCGACCCTCAGCCCTACACCGGGAACCCGTGGATCAAGGAGTTGTTCCCGCGGCAGCAGAAACGGCAAGATCCGACGATTTACCGGCCCGAACAGGTTGAGGCGGAAGCGCGCGTCGTCGCGATCATGATGAGAACGAGGAAAGTGGATGACACTTGGTCGGATGCAAAAGATGCCATTGAAAAGCCGAAAGAGGCAGCCAAGCCCAAGCCGAAGCCTCGGAAAAGGCCGCGGATGCCGGGCGGCTCCTCAGGCATGTACGGCGACGAGATGTATGGCTCCGGTCCCATGATGCCGGGCTACCCTGGCGCGGAAGGCGAGATGCCGGGCATGCCGCCCATGGGCAGTGACGGCGGCATGATGCCAGGCTATGGCGCCGGCATGACGGGCGGCATACGGCAGTTGGGCCAATTTTACATCAGCCACTACCTCGGCAAAGGCTACCGGCCGGGTGGCGGGATGGCGATGCCGACGGCCGGGCCCACGACTGCCACTCCGGGTGTTGTCGCCAAGTCCTTTGCGATGGTCGCCGTCAAAGCCTTGGTGCCGTATGAGAGGCAGTGGGAGGAATATGAACGGGCCCTGGCCAGCGCCACCGGCTACAGCACCATGCACGATATTCCCAAGTACCTGTGGTTCTTCGCCGAACGGGCAGAAGTCCCAGACGACCCAAATGAGGAACTGCAGTGGCAGCCTGTCAGCGACCGTCTGTTCGCGATGAAGACAGCCATGGAGTTTGCGGGGATTCCGGCCGAGGTCGCGGACCAAGCGTATCTCCTGCCCGGCATCCTCACCATGCCTATCCCGCCGGTGCTGCTGCAACCCTACGATTCGCTGGCGTTGCACAGCCAAGTACCCAAGCGGCAACTCGCCACGAACCTGGCCATGGCCCAGCCGGCCACCGGCGAACAAGCAAAAGAAGGAAGCAAAGAGGGAAAGAAGGAGGAGACCGGAGGCGAGCCGAAGCCGATGACCGATTTCAGCGAGGGGGTGCCGCAACTCCCCCTTGCCGGAGCAGGCGCCGCGGGGATGATGCCCGGAATGATGCCCGGAATGCCCGAGATGCCCGGAATGCCTGGAATGGGGTATCCCGGCATGGATGCCGGGTCTGGGGGTGGGGCCATGTATGCTGGCGAGTACGGCATGACGCCCGGAATGGATATGTACGGCAGCGGTTCGGGTTATCCCGGCAGCATGCCGGGCGGCTATGGAATGCCTGGGATGCCCGGCGTCATGCAGCCGGCCGTCAAGTACAAGATGATTCGTTTCTTTGACTTGAATGCCGAGCCCGGAAGGACTTATCGATATCGCGTTCGGGTGATGCTGGAGGATCCCAACCGGCCCCAGAACAAGGCGGCGGAACCGAATCCCAGAATTCTCGATCAGGCGGTCGTCGAACGCTTGGCCAAAGTGACCGCGGACGACGAAGATTTTCTGCGGAAGAATCCCGACAAGCGACCGCGCCGCACCTCTTGGCTATACACCGAGTGGAGCGAGCCGAGTGAACCGGTGACGGTGGTCAGTCCCGCGGAGTTCGTGGCGGGCGGCGCGACCGGCCCGCGCTTCATCAAGATCCCGCCCAACGGCCCCAGCGTGGAATACGAGGAGCCAAAGGGCAAGCTGGTGAGCGCCGTCTGGGACTGGCGCCGCGCGACGGAGGTGCCTGCGGAGCGTGAGGTCCTCCGAGGCGCGTTCCTGAGCTTCAAGCAAGACGCCGACGTGCTGCGCCCGCTCACCCTGCAAATCAAGCGGCTGGAGGGCTACTCGTTCGGCACGGATGCGTTCGTCGCCGACTTGCGCGGGGGTGAATCGTTGATGGTGGACGTAGACAAGGTCACGAAGGAGGAAACGCCGCTGCCCGTACCCGGCGAGTATCTGGTCGTGGATGACAGCGGGCGGCTGATCGCGTGCAACGAGGTGGACGACGCGGAGGAGTACCGAAGACTGCTGTTCATCGAAGACAAGCCTGGCAGTGCGGCAAGCGCTCCGGGAATGATGCCAGGGGGCTATGGGGACATGATGGGCTATCCGGGCGGCGCCATGCCCTACGGTCCTTGAGGCGGACGCCGGTTCACAGGTCGTGCGGCAGCTGATGCCCTAGTTTGTCCCGCTTGGTCGCCAGATAGTGCGCGTTGTATTCGTTCACCGGCGGCAAAATGGGGACTTGATCCACGACCTCGATATCAAACCCGCCGTAGATGAAGGCGTCCGTCTTCTTGGGGTTGTTGGTCAGCAGCCGCACCTTGCGCAGGCCGAGGTCCTTGAGGATCTGCAGACCGATCCCGTAGTCCCGCATGTCGGCCTGGTACCCCAAGGCCACGTTGGCTTCGACGGTGTCCAGCCCCTGTTCCTGCAAAGCATACGCTTTGATCTTGTCGGTCAACCCGATGCCGCGTCCCTCCTGCGGCAGGTAGACGAGCACGCCGGCCCCTTCCCGGCTGATCATGTCCAACGCCATGTGCAACTGCTCGCCGCAGTCGCAGCGCAGCGAGCACAGCAGGTCGCCGGTGAAACAGCTGGAGTGGATTCGCACCAGCGGCGCCGCCAGCCGCTCCGGCTGGCCCATCAGCAGCACGACGGACTGCTGCCGCTCGTACTTGATGTCGTACACGATGACGCGAAAGTGTCCGAACCGCGTCGGCAGATTGGCTTCGACGCAGCGGCTCACCAGCTTCTCCGTGACGCGGCGATGCGCGATCAGCTGTTCGATTGAAATGATCTCCAGACGGCTTTCGCGGGCCACTTCCAGCAACCGGGCCCGCGAGGCGCGTTCGCCGCAATCGTCAAGGATCTCGCACAGCACGCCGGCCGGCGTCAGGCCGGCCATGCGGGCCAGGTCCACAGCCGCCTCGGTATGCCCGGCCCGGCGCAGGACGCCGCCTTCTTTGGCTAACAACGGGTGTACGTGCCCAGGCCGCACAAAGTCGGCGGCCCGGCTGTTAGGATCCACCATGGCGCGGACCGTGTGAGCGCGCTCGCGAGCCGTGATGCCGGTTTTCGCCGAACGATGATCGATGGGCGTCATGAACCCGGTTGTCAGCGGCGAGGTATTGGCCGCGACGACGGGCGCCAGATCGAGTCGTTCGCAAACGTCCGGCAACACCGGCACGCAGAACTGTCCGCGTCCGCGGAGAATGAAGTTCACCGTCTCGGGCGTGGCCTTCTCGGCGGCACAAATAAAATCACCTTCGTTCTCGCGGTCTTCGGCGTCGACGACAATCACCACGCCGCCGCGGGCGATCGCATCGACGGCGGCCGGAACGCTGGAAAACAAGTCGGTCGCGGGGGAGTGCTCTGGATTCATGGTGGGTAGGCTGTCAAGGAAAGGAACCAACGGGTATTATAAGGTCTCGTCGGATTTCCGCTAGGTCCCTCTTGCAGCATGGACGGCGCTATGCTCGAACGCGAAGAATACGTCGAACAAGCCTACTTGTTCCGCATGCTGAGCGAGCGGCTGCCGGAGAACTATCCCCTGCAGGACTTATTGGAGCAGATCCGCCATGAATTGCTGGCGACGACCAAGCTGCCGATGGCGGTTGACTTTATGCTGGCCGAATTGCGGCACCGCGGCGTGATGTCGTCCGCCATGCGCCGGCTAGCCCACTATTTTACGGCCTATCAGACGTATATCATCGAAGCCGCCGAGGACGATCGCAGCCGTTTTGATTCGCGCGTGGCCATCGAGATCCTGCGATACGAAGCCGCATACCTGGCGGAACGGCCGACCCCTCAAGGCCTGTTCATGTACCAATTCGAGACGCTCAGCCGCAACCGGCTGCGCTATGACCGCGGTCTGGAAGCCATGGCCGCCGATCCGATGTACAACGACGACTGGCGGGAGTGGATCCAAACCGTGCGGCGGCAGGTCGGCATCGTCGATTTCGCGGACATGATTTACGTCCGCAGCGCCGAGTACATCCGCCGCCGGACGCACCCCGGCTCGCCACCCCCGGCGCCGGAGAAGCCGCTGCTGTTCGGCGAGAAGGAGGGCAAGATCGCCTGGGCCAATCGCCAAAGGACCCGATGTACCTGTTCGCCGCCCTGCAACGGCACTTGGGCTATCCCTTCGCCCCGCGTCTCAAACGTCCGGATGAAACCCGCGAACAAATCCCCCTCATTCTCCGCCGTCTGGAGCGGCTCGAATTGCGGATCAAAATGCTGGAAGAGGAAGCGAGGGAGGGCCTCGACATCACCAAGTTCTACGCCCAGGACAAGTGACTTCGCAAGGACGCGACGTGTACCAGGGCCGCATGTCCGCCGTGCTCAGGATCGGCCGCTCGGTGTCGAACACGGGGGCCAGCTGCGAGGTGTTCTCGAAGCGGATCGCTTCCCAGATGTGCTGGACTACGCCCCACCGAAATCACTTTCTGGATCTGCTCGCCGGGCCTGCCGGGCTGGCCCGCAGTGTCCACCATCCGGCGCTACAACTCGGCCTGCTCCTGTTTCGGCCGGCACAGTTCCTCGATGTGGATTCTCTGCGATCCCCCGATCGTCCACAATTTTCACGGCCACGCGGCGGCAACGACCGATTGGAAACGGGAGCGACACCGTTCCCAGTCTTTTCCAGCGTCAGTTCGTCGATGTCCTTGGCCGCTTCGGGGTCGAAATGGAACGCGGCGAACAGCAGGATTTCGGGCCGCGGCGTCAGCGTCCGGGCCTCCTCCCAGGCCGCCTCGACCGGGCGCTGTTCCAGCGGCGCGTGTTCCGGGCCGAACGACACGGCCACCGTCTTGGGCTGTTTGTCGGTCGTTTCGCCCAGCGCGTTCAGGCACCGCGTGGCGCCGAGCGGTTCCAAGCGGCGGGTCGATATAAATCACTTGGACCTTGCCCGCGAGACCCTCCTTTTCGAGCAGCGAATTCATGACCGGCAGGCTATCGCCGGCGACAAGGCGGTTGGTCCACCCGTGGCGGTGACCAATCCCACCGGCGGATTGTTCGTCCGCTGCTTGTCCGTGTGGGCGTAGTTCGAGATCTCCCGTTTCTCCGCCTTCTTCTTCGCCATGATTGTCCCGCGTCCTCCATCGATCTTCGTAGATCACCCCATCCGCTCCAATGTTTCCGCGAGGGCCGCGTTGACGACGGCCAGATCCTTCAACTCGCCGGCCACGCGCGGGTGGCCGAAGATACGCACGCGCTTGACGTAGTCGTCGAACTGCTGCCTGGCAAGCGACTGGACGACCGGAGAGACCTCGCCCAGTGGCCGATAGACCCCTTCCTTGCGGAAGAAGATCTCGATCTGGAATTCCACCTCCAGCTTCATCGGCGGCGCGTCGAACAGGATCTCCGTGGGGGCCACGCGGCGGCCGATGTGCCGGCTGAGCACGGACGCGAACTCCTCCGCACAGCTCACCAGCCAAGGATACGGCCGGCGGGCCAGTCGCTGGTACAACTCCCGCTGCTCGAAGTAGCTGAACTGGGCCACCCGCTTGTACAGCCGGCGGACCGGTCCGAACAGTCCGTCCAGCAGTTCCTTGGCCGGCCCCTCGCCCGCCGCCTGCAGCAGGCTGCCGATCATCTCCGCCTCGGTTTGGCGGAACAGCGAGTCCAGGTTCAGCCGGTGGTGCAGCAGATAGAACGCACGCTGAAACATGGCCGTGGCCGAGCGGACCGCGTGGTGCCAATACACTTCGCTGAACATCACGTACCGGGAGAAAACCATCATCTCGGCCGCCGTGCGTCCCTTGTCCGAGATCGCCAAGGCGTCGCCGGCTTGATTCAGGCACAGGCTGCCAATCAGCCGCTGCTGGTCGAAATTGCGGCCGTACGGGACGCCGGCGTGCAAGCTGTCGCGGACCAAGTAGTCCATTTTGTCGACGTCGATCGGCCCCGACAGCAGGCTGTGCAGGATCTTGGCAGCCGGATCGCGCGGCGGCTCGGACAGCAACACGACCACCTCGCGAGGTTGCATGCCCCAGCTCTCGCGGAGAGCATCGGCCAAGTCGCCTTCCAGCAGAAAACTGTTGGCAAACAGTTCGTGCTCCGGGACCCCCGGCAGATCGATGTCCTCGATGGCGTGACAGAACGGCCAGTGCCCCAGGTCGTGCAGCAGGGCTGCGACGATCATCAACTCGGCTTCGTGCCCCGTGACCGCCGCCGCGAAACGCGGATCGTGGGCCAGCTGTTTCAGGTACAGCAGCGCGATCCGGTACACACCCAACGAGTGCTCGAACCGCGTGTGATGGGCTGCGGGATAGACCAATGAAACCAGGCCCAGTTGACTGATCTTCGCCAGGCGGCGGAACTCGGCCGTGTCGATCACCTGCTGCACGCGCTTGGTCAACGGCACATCCAGCTGGTCGGGAATCCGCACCAATTGCCGTCGCGCGTCCAGATTCGAGAGTTCGGGAAGGTCGTGGATCGTTTCCATAAACGGACCTCGCGACAGAGACAGACACAAGGTAGGCCGGAACAAGTCCGCGCAGTTCCGGCGAAATGCTCACCGCTTTCGAGCCGCCGGAAGTGCCGGAACGGCGCGAACTTGCTCCGGCCTACTCGCCGTCCGGCTTCAGCACGATTTTGCCCGCCAACGTGCCGGCCTGGTGCAACGTGTTTTGTTCCTGCAAGCGGTGAGCTTCGGCGGTCTGCGACAGCGGCAGGACGCAGCCGATCTGGGGCTTCAAGCGTCCCTCGGCGAACCAGCGGTTCATGTCGCCGGCGCAGGCGTTCAACTCTTCCGGGCCGGCCTTGAACATGACGAAACCGTGCAGCGAACATCCCTTCACGTAGAACGGTCCGACCGGAAAGGCCGGCCGCGCATCGCGTCCGGCCATCAGGACAATCCGGCCTCGCTCGGCCACGCAGACAACGATCTTGTCAAAGTCGGGCTCTCGGCGCGTTTCCCAGAACACGTTGACGCCGGCAGGAGCCAACTCCCTGATCGCCGCGTCCACATTCTGCGTCTTGTAGTTGAACGCCGCGTCGGCTCCCAATTCCAGGCAACGTTTCACCTTTTCGTCGGAACCGCCGCTGGTCAGCACCCGAGCCCCGGCCGCCTTGGCCATCTGGACCACCATCGAGCCGACGCCCCCCGTACCGCCCGGCACAAAGACCGTCTCGCCGGGCTTGATTCTCGCCTCGCGAAACAATCCCAGGTGAGCGGTGACGCCGGCCAGCGCGGAGGCGGCCACGGTCTCGTCGGGGACGCCGTCCGGTGTGGGATACAACCAGCACTCGTCGATGGCGCAGTATTCGGCAAAGGTGCCTTGCCGGCCCAGCAGCCCCTGATTCGTGCCCCACACGCGATCGCCGACTTGAAAGCGAGACGCCCCCGGACCGAGTTCTTCGACGATGCCCGCCACGTCGCAGCCGACGACGAACGGCTGGGGCAACGGCCAGGCTGCGATGGCTCCGCTGCGGACGTAGGTGTCGATGGGATTGACCGCCACGGCCGCAACGTGGACCAGGACTTCCGCGCCCTTGAGCGATGGTTTCGGCAATTCTCCGTATAGGATGCATTCCGGAGGACCGGTGCGTTCGAGGTAAGCGGCCTTCATGAGATCCTCGCTGGTGAAAAGGACGAAACGGGACTCGAATTGTTTTACCTCACGTGTCCCGCCGATTCCAGAGGCCTCGCCACCGTTGACAGGCACGGCGGGATGGGCAGAATGACATCGTGCCGGAATGACATCGTGCCGCTCCCAGTTCACGACTTCCGCCTTGAAGCCATCGAACGTCTCCGGTGCGAGCAACCTTGACACGCTGCGGACGGCTGCTAGAATCCTTACATTTAACTTAGTCCTTGTCCTATAAGAACTTGCTCCAATATGAAATGCAACAAGTGTGAGAAACCTGCGACGTTCCATATCACGGAACGCGTCGGGGACAAGGAGCAATGGGAAGAATTGCACCTGTGCGAGGAGTGCGCTCGCGAGTACCTGAGTCGTCCCAATGAGGTTCATGAGTCGGAATCGCTGGCCAGCGCCTTGCTGCAGCACTTGAAGATCGGGGAAACGGCCGCGGAATTGGCCGAGTTGGACAAACAGGCTTGTCCCGTGTGCGGAATCACGTTTAAGGAATTTCGGCAACACGGTCGATTGGGCTGTCCGAACGACTACATCTGTTTCGAGGAGCAGTTGGAGCACCTAGTGGCGAACATTCACGGGGCCACGACCCATACGGGAAAGCGTCCCAAGACATCAGGCCGCACTCTGGATAATCAGACTCGTTTGATTCGTTTACGCCGCGAACTGCGGGATGCCGTACATGCCGAGGACTACGAGCGTGCCTCGGTGCTGCGGGATCAGATTCGGGAACTCGAAGACGAAGGCGCCTAAGGCGTGAAACTTGAAGAACTCGCTGGGAAGTGTGGCGAGTGGTTGCGCGGCTCCGGGCCGGAGTCGGATATTGTCGTCAGCAGCCGCATCCGCTTGGCACGAAACTTGGCGGACTACCCGTTTATACGCAAATGTACCGGACTGGACCGTGCGGCGATTGAAAAGACGCTGCGGGACAAGTTCGCGCAGATCTCCGGCTTGCGGGACGTGGCCTATTGGGATGTCAACGGGTTGCCGGACGTCGACCGGCAGTTTCTGGTCGAACGGCAGTTGATCAGCCGCGAGCACGCCGACTCGGACGGTGCCCGGGGCGTGATGATCGACCCCAACGAGCAGTTCAGCCTGATGGTCAATGAAGAGGACCATCTGCGGATCCAGGTGATGCACAGCGGCTTGGATCTGCAGGGCGCCTGGGAGCAGATCAATCGGATCGACGATGCCCTGGAAGAGCACGTGAATTACGCCTTCCACGAACGTTTGGGCTATTTGACAGCCTGCCCGACCAACGTGGGCACCGGCATGCGTGTGAGCGTGATGCTGCACCTGCCCGCACTGGTCCTCACCCGCCAGATCGAAAAGGTCTTCCGCAGCCTGCAGAAAATCAGCCTGGCCGTGCGGGGCCTGTACGGCGAAGGCTCCCAGGCGATAGGCGACTTCTACCAGTTCAGCAATCAGATCACGCTGGGCAAGACGGAAGCCGAGTTGATGCAGCAGGTCAGCGACGTGGCGCCCGCGTTGATCGAGTACGAGCGCAAGGCGCGCCAGTACCTGGTCGACGAGAGCCGCCGGGAACTGCACGACCGCGTGAGCCGCGCCTACGGCCTGCTGTGTACGGCCCAGACGATCAGCAGCGAAGAGACGATGCAGTTGCTGTCCAGCGTGCGGATGGGCGTCAACCTGGGCCTGATTCGTGACGTGGCCATTCCCACCGTCAACCAGCTGTTCATCCACACCCAGCGGGCGCATCTGCAGAAACTGCGGGGCATGGAACTGGACCCCACTGGCCGCGACATCGAACGCGCCAATTACCTGCGCCGGCACCTGAGGGGTGGATCCACGACCGGCGGGACGGACCACAACTGAGCCGCGGCCCGGATTTTCGGTCACAACGGTGCGTGCGCTCCTTTCCCGGGTTCGTTCCCGGCCCCCGCCCCGAAAACGGGACTGGCTCCCAGGACACGACATCAGGGAATAGCTCCCAGTCCCGGCCGCCGGCGGTGCCACTCGGTGGCCAACTGGAACTGATGGGCGGCGGTCAGCACGGTGGCCTCGTCGAACGGACGCCCGGCGAGTTGGATGGCCATGGGGAGTCCCAGACGGTTGAATCCGGACGGAATAGAGACGGCGGGATTCCCATACAGGTTGGCCGGCGTCGAATAGGCTTCTCCGCTCCGCGCAATCTTGCGGTCCTTCGGCTCAGGCCGATAGGTCCCCGGCGCTGCCGTAGACGGGTTGGACGGCGTCAGCAGGATGTCCAGCGTCTCGAACGCTCTTTCCATCTGCCGGGCGATCAGCGTCCGCGCCTGCTGGGCCCGCAGGTAGTCCTGCGCCGACAGGAACAGGCCCACGGCAAGACCTTGAAAAAGACGCTGGCTGATCCGCTCCCGCTGCTTGCCCAGGAGATCGAAATGGGTCAGCAGCCCCTCGGACAGAAGGATCGTCCACACGGTGGCACGGGCGTAGGCAAGGTCGGGGATCTGCACGTCGGCGACCGTCGCTCCCAGAGAGCGAAAAACGTCGAGTGCCGCTTCCAGAGCCGCCCTCACCTCGACGTCCACGCCCGCTGCCTCCATGTAAGACGGGCAGATGCCGATCCGCAGTCCCCGGAGGCTGCGGGAAATAAGGTCCGGATAGTTGGGCACGGGCAACGAGCTGCTGGTCGGGTCGGTGGCATCATGACCCGCCGTCGCCGCCAGCAGGATGGCGGTGTCTTCCGCCGACCGGGCCAGTGGGCCGATGCTGCCGAGACTGTGGGCGAAGTCCGAAACCCCGCCGCGGCTCACCAGGCCATACGTCGGCATCAACCCCGTCGCACCACAGAAAGACGCCGGATTGCGGATGGAACCACCGGAGTCCGAACCGAGTGAGCCCATCGCCAGCCCCGCCACGACTCCGACCGCCGATCCCGTGCTCGAGCCGCCCGTCGGGTACTTCGGATTCCATGGATTTCGGGCCGGTTTGAAGTCGCCGTCCTCGCTCGTCCCCACCCAACACATCTCGAACAGATTGGCCTTGCCCAGCAGCACCGCGCCGGCTTCGCGCAGCCGCCCGACCACCGCCGCATCCTGTCCGGGAACCGAATCCGCAAATGCGCCACAGGCGTACGTCGTACGAATTCCGGCCGTGGCAATGCAGTCCTTGATACTGATCGGAATCCCGTGCAGCGGGCCTCGGCTGCGCCCCCGCGCGATCTCCTCGTCGGCCCTCTTCGCTTCCGCCAGGGCGTGTTCCGCCGAGACCGTGATCAGGGTCCGCAGTTCCGAGTCCAGCTGTGCGATCCGCTCCAGGTGCGCCCGAGTCAGATCCACGGAGGAAATCGCCCGGAGTCGCAGCAGTTCGGCGGCGTCCGCAATGGAAAGCGAACACAGATCCGTGGGCGTGGGCGGCGGAGGACGTTTGGCAGGTGCCTCGAGACGCCCGACGTCGGAAAACCCAGGCTTCTGGATCACCTTCGGGCGATAGCCGAGTGCCGGCGGCCAGTTGGCGAGCGGCAACTCCCGCAATACGCGCGCATCATGGATGACCTTCTGAGCGCGACGCTCCAGTTCGGTCACCTCAGCGGGCGCCAGGTTCCATTCTCCCAGGTCGGGCGCCTCCCCTGCGAGAAGACCAGGTGCAAGCCCCAGTGCCGGAACCATCCCTACAAGCTGGCGGCGAGAGATCTGCATGTGAGCGTCCTTCGAGTCGTGCGGGCTAAAGTGAAAGGGGATTCTGGCATTTGAATGAGGGAAAGTAAACGGGGCGCAGCGGACATGGGGCCGGCTGATCATTTTGCCCCTTATTCCTCAAACGATGCTAAGTCGGTTCCTTGCGGAATCCCGCTTCGCTGACCGCAGCGACGGCCGGCAACTGCGGAGGTGCGTCCTGCGGCGTCATGGACCGCAGGTGGAGCGATACCCACACGAGCCCCAGGCTGCCGACCGTAAGATCGGTGATCAGGCGGCCGGAAAACATGCCCCGTACGCCGAAGAAGTGAGCGCCCAGCCACGACAGCGGAATCAGGAACACCAAGACGCGGATCATGTTCAGCGTCATCCCTGATGATGGCCTGTGCATCCCGGTCAGCATGAATCCACAGTAGCGATGCACCTCCATCATCCCATAACCGAACGGGATGATGCGCAGATAGGCAACCATCACCTGGACGACTTTGGGATCGGCGCTGAAGCACGACGCGAGCCGGGGAGCAGCCAGGAAGAACAGCACTGCGACCGCTCCTCCATACAGCAGGGCAAACGCGGCGGACAGCGTCTTGGCTTCCCGGATGCGGTCCCGGCGCCGAGCGCCGAAGTTCTGGCTGACGAACGGCGTCAGCGAGATGCCCAGCGCCATGGGCACGACAAAGGCGAACATCTCCAGCCGCGCCGCCGCCCCGCCGGCCGCGACCGCCTCGGCCCCGAAGCCGCTCAGGATCCACGTCAACACGCTGGTGGAAATCGGCATCAAGATCATGCTCAGCACGCAGGGGATGGCGAAACGAAGGATCCTGCGGACCGTGGCGGGGAAACCGCGCAGGCCCCCGCGGCGGAATACCAGCAGTCGTTGCCGATGGTACAGCAGATACAGAAGCCAACTCATGGAAATGGTTTGCGAGATGACCGTGGCCAGCGCCGAGCCGCGGATGCCCAAAGCGGGCAGTCCGCCGGGGCCGAAGATCAGGATGGGATTCAGGATGATGTTCAGCACGGCCCCAAAGATCATCAGCCGACTGGCGTCGCGCGAATCGCCGGCGGAGATCAGGATGCCGTTGCCCATCATGGGCAGCGACATCGTCAGGGCGCCCAGGTACCAAATGCGCATGAACGCGCCGATCAGCGGCAGCGTCTGCGCATCGGCGCCCAGCCAACCGAAGACCGTGTCGATGCTCAGGTAGCCCACGATGGAAACCGCCGACGTAAACGCCACCGTCAGGGTGATCCCGTGCGTGACCAACCGGGAGGCGTCCTCGTCATCGTGCCGGCCGATCGCGTGCGAGACCAGCGTCGTGATCCCGGTGCCGATCCCGCCCGCCACGAACGTCAACAGCGCAATGACCGGAAACGTGAACGCCATCGCTGCCAGTGGCCTGGTCCCCAATCGGCTCACAAACCACGCATCGGCCAAGTTGTAGGCGTTCATGGCGAACGTGCCCGCCAGCATGGGCAACGCCATCCGCCCCAGGGTTTGCGGAACCGTCTTTTGAACTTGCACTTTAGGAGAAATGTTCCAGTCAAGAAACTGATCTTGACCGAAAACCC
>CAZAQY010000024.1:0-54313 GCA_964486845.1 uncultured Pirellulaceae bacterium | reverse complement strand
CACGAACGAGAGCCGCAGCGACTACCAAGCCATCCCCGTGACGCCGGACGAAGTCCCCTTGGGCGAACCGGAGGAAGACGACGATCCATACGCCCAAGCGGGGTAGAGCATTAACCCCTATCATGCGTCCTCCGTGCGCACATCTTGTACGTTGTTCACCCAGCATCGCCAACTGGTTGTTGATTCTTGGGCCGGAAGCCTCCATCCTGGGATCGGTCGCTCATACGCCTCAGATCGCGCCGGGGCCGCGTTCCAGTCCGCCGATTTGCAGCGTCTGCTCCATTGGCAGCACAAAGATCTTGCCGTCGCCGATGTTGCCTTCCGGTCCCGTGCGGGCCACGTTCATGATCGTGTCCAAGGTGCGCTGGAGGAAATCGTCGTTGACGGCGATCTCCAGGGCGATCTTGCGCAACAAGTGCGTCTTGTACTCGACCCCGCGATACGTCTCGGACCTGCCTTTTTGTCTCCCGAAGCCTTGCGCGTCGCAGACGGTCATCCGTTCGACGCCAACCTTGGCCAACGCCTCTTGCACGGCCTGCAGCTTGGTGGGTTGGATAATGGCCACGACCAGTTTCACGGCAGTCTCTCCACAGTAAAGAATCTGCGCGTTGAAAAAGGTGACGGGGGGGCTCTTCTGAGAAAAGCCCCTCGTCCCTCTTTCCGGCTAGATCTGCTCAGGCAGTTGGTAGGGTGCGCGCATGGGGCGCGACAAATAAGCGTTCGCTTCGTCGTCGCCTGGGAAGATCTCCCGCTGCGGGTCCCATGTCAACTTGCGGCCTACCCAGCGCACGATGTTACCCAAATGGCACACGATGGCGGAGCGATGGCCGATCTCGACATCGGCGATGGGCCGCTGCCGCGATTGGATGCAATCGATCCAATTCGCCAGATGATCGTCGCTGACCGGTAAGCGGATCTTCCAGTGGTCTTGCGACACTTGGGCCAGTTCCGTGGGGTTAGTGGTTACCTCATTGTTGCCGATGCGAATCTTGCCGTGCTCGCCGATGAATACCGCCCCGGCCGCCGACTCGCCGGGCTCCAGTCGCACTTCGATCCCGCTGGCATACCGCATGCGTACGCGGAAACCCTCGCTGCACAGGCGATCGCCGCGGCCGAGAGACTCGGGGGCTTCGTAGACGACGGTCGGCAACTTGCCGCCTTCGGCCCAGATCTCGACCGGTCCCGTGTGGTCGGTATCCAGGGCCCATTGGATCTGGTCAAATCCATGGGCTCCCGTGCCCGTCATTTCGCCGCCGGAGTAAGGGCGTAGCGAGATCCATCCGGGTTTGGAACGCTGAACGAAGATGTCGGTGTGGAACGGCACGGGCGTGGTCTGCCCGCACCAGGCGTCCCAATCAAGCCCCGCCGGCACGTCTTGGCCGGGAAATCTCGCTTCCCACGGGCTGGGGTAGTTCATGATCAGTACGGTGTGGATCTTGCCGGCGACGCCGTTGCGCACCAGTTCGCATCCCAGGCGATGGTACCGCATCGACCGCCGCTGCGATCCGGTTTGGAAAACTCGCTGGTACTTGCGCGCGGCCTGGACCATCAGGCGGCCTTCCTGAATGGTCAGACTGAGCGGCTTTTCGCAGTAGACATCCTTCCCTGCCTGGCAGGCCCGGATGCTGGGCAAGGCGTGCCAGTGATCGGGTGTGGCGACGATTACGGCATCGACGTCTTTGGCGTCCAGCAGTTCCCGGTAGTCGGCATGGGCGCGGCATTTCCGTGCCGCCGCCGTGGTTTCGGCTCGCGTCCGATCGAAATCGGCCACGGCGACGATCCGGCCGGCGGGAGGCAGACGCATCAGCTGGTTGCCCCGCCGGCCGACACCGATGTAGCCAATCCCGACGCGGTCGCTTGGAGCTGGGCTTCCCGGCGCGGCCAGCACGCGGGCGGGAACGAAGTACGGGGCCAGACCTGCGGCCGCGGCTCCGGCCAGCGAGCGTTGCAGGAACGATCGGCGTGAGCAATTCGTGGATTGAAATCCGTTCATTTGTGTCGTCGCTCGGCGACCCCCCATGTGGATGTCGTGGTGCGCGGAGAAAACAACTTGTCCCGGTGAGTGAAGAAGCCCTGGTTTTCCGAAAAAGCCGGGCTGCTGGCGCCTTGCCATTACGCTAACGCCTTTAGAGGGAAACATCAATCGTGTTACCGCCGATCGGCAGGTCAAAAGAAAATTTTTTTCCGGAGGGTTTGCCCGCTTGATTGGACGCGCATAAGATGGGCGTGATGCCCGGAGGATGACCGGTTCAAGACGTACCGCTGCGTCAGGATGCGCAATCGGCGCGCTGTGGTTTGCCGCTGCAGACCCAGTGGTTTTGGCGGCCGTGATCGTTTGGTGTGGACTGTAACGAACTCGCCGGACTTTCGGTCGCCTTTTCGCGCCGTCTCTTTTGCACACGGGCAAATCGTGGCCTATATTCCAGCAGGCCGGATTTTGATCCTTCCCGATTGGTCTCAGCCGGCCCGCTATCATGAGCATCCTGAAACGGCGTCAGCCACCGTGCGAGGGGTCGCGTTTGACCTCGTCAATCGCCCCCTCGCACGGCAGGCTCTCGCTCTTGCCCCCTTGGATGGCGAGCTGACTATGGCGAGACGGTACAGTCTGTGGCGGACGATGATTTCGTCGGCGTTCCCCCGTTTCCTGTTCCTCTTCTTCCTCCCTGCCGCAATCCTTCTGGGACCGGTGCCGTCCGACGCGCCCGCCCAGGTGGTCATTCCTGCCGAAGCCCTGTCGCCTGACACCGCGGTGACGCAGTTGCTGCAACGCGGGCAAGACTTGGAGTCGCAACAGCGATGGAGCGAAGCCCTGGCCCACTACGAAAACGCGATCCGGGACTACCCGGACAAGTCGGAACTGTGGGACCGTCTCACTCAGGCACGCATGCATTACGACTTGTCCCGCCGCTATGAAGATCCCGGCTTCATGAGTTGGGTCCAGCAACTGAGCGAGCGTGACGCGCAAAACGTGTACTCCGAAGTCCTGCGGAAAATCGAGTCCTATTACGTCAAACAGCCGTCCTGGCAGGAACTGGCGCAACGCGGCCTGGACAACTTGGATATCGCCCTGGCATCGGCTACGTTCCGGCAGGCCAACCAGGTCCGCGGTACAGACGAGGCAGTACGGGCGTTCTGCGATCAGATCCAGCGCCGGATGCAGGCCACGAAGGTGCGCAACCAACGGGAAGCCTGCGAGGTGGCCGGCAATGTGGCGAAACTGGCCGAGCAGCAACTGGGACTCCGTCCGGCGGCCGCGGTTCTGGAGTTTACCTCCGGCGCCGCCTGCGCCCTGGACCAATACTCGTGCTTCCTCACGGGCGGCCAGTTGGACGAAGTGTTCTCGCAGATTGAAGGCAATTTCGTCGGCCTGGGCATCGAACTGCGGGCGCAGCAAGACGCGTTGCTGATCGTTAATGTCCTGCCCGGCGGCCCTGCTCAAGCGGCCGGCGTCCGCAACGGCGAACGGATCGTGGAGATCAACGGGTTGCCCGTTTCCCAGGTCAGCAGTGATGAGGCGGCGGACATGCTCAAAGGGCCGGAAAGCAGCGCGGTGGAAATCGTCCTGGCGGACCCCGCCGGCGACGCTCGCCGCCTGCGCGTCGTGCGCCGCCGCGTGGACGTGCCCAGCGTGCAGGACGTGAAGATCGCCGATCGCCAATACGGAATCGGTTACTTGCGGCTGACCAGCTTCCAGAAAACGACCAATCGCGAGTTCGACGAAGCCTTGTGGCAACTGCACCGCGACGGGATGAAGAGCCTGATCGTCGATGTCCGCGGGAACCCGGGCGGACTGCTCCCGGCCGCTGTGGAAGTGGCGGACAAGTTCGTGGCTTCCGGCACCATCGTCTCGACGCGCGGTCGCAACTCGCACGAGGACTTCGATTATCAAGCCCACGCGGCCGGCACGTGGCAAGTGCCGCTGGTGGTGCTGATCGACGGCGACACGGCCAGCGCCGGCGAGATCTTTGCCGGAGCCATCCACGATCACCGCCGCGGCACGGTGGTCGGACAACGCAGTTACGGCAAGGGGTCCGTGCAGGGCATCTTTTGCTTGAACGCCTCCAAGGCGGGCGTGCGGCTGACCACCGCCAAGTTCTTCTCGCCCGGCGGACACGCCATCAGCCACAACGGCGTCTACCCGGACGTCGTCGTGCGGACGGCCAAGAAGCCGGTCACCGAAGGCCAGAGCGAAATCAGCTTCGGCGAGGACACCACGCTCGCCGCCGGCCTGCAGGTGGCCCGCAATAGCCTCCTCAGTCAACGACAAGCGGCGACGCCGTAGCGCCAGCGGCCCTTCTCGCAGCGACGGACGGAAGCAGCAGTATCCGAGCGCCGAGTTGCGCAGCCACTGCCCCTGCGCCACTTGCCGCGAGCAACAGAAAGCCGCTGCGCAGGAATCCGCCGCCCGGCCGCCGCTGTCCGAGGCCCAGACGCTGCAAGTCGTGTCCATGAAGCCCGCCGGCAACTATGCCTACTGCATCGCCTTCAGCGACGAGCACGATACCGGCATCTACACGTTCGAGCAACTCCGCGAGTTGGGGCACGAGGTGCTGGGCGGCTGAGCATCCCTGTCACACGCATTCCCACCGCTTGAGCCACTGGTGGCCGGGCGGCCGATTGGCCCAGGCTCGCTGCATGGCGCGCTCCAGTCCCGCGCGTTCCTCTACGTCCAATGCCCGCCGCATTCCGCGGGCTTCTCCATTCCCGCAGCACCGCTGGCGTGCCGTCAATGAAGGGGGCCGGCTGTTTCCCGGCCGGCACGAGCGGTTTTTGCCGCGGAAGACGCGGCACCGACGAGCAGCAGTCGCTCTCGGCGCAAGAAAAGCGGGCACTCGGCCAGCACGGCGGCGTGAGACGGCAAGACCGCTCGCAACTCATCCCAGCGACGGTCCGTGGTGATGATGAAGCGGTCCTGGCCCTGGCCAAAGAACTCCGCTGCGGACGGACGCGGCTTGGGTCTCCACGTGCCTGCGCGTGATTCCTCCGCACCGGTCGCGTCCAACGCCAATTCGTCGATGGGCCGGCCACCGTAGAAAATCCAGGTCGGCTCCAAGCGCCCGAAGGCGCCAATGCGGGGCGCGCCGCCCGCACGTTGGATCGCGGCCCACAAGAGATGATTCTGCTGGTGACGGTCCACCCGCGCTGCAGCCCAGCCGAACAAGGCTGTGGCGAAAGCGACGGCGGTCACGGCCACCGTCCAGGCGGCTTGGGAAAAACGCTGTCTGCGCTGGAAAATAAAGGCGGCGACGGCGCCGGCCAACGGAACCAAGCCTACGGCTGCCAGCCACGTCTCGCCGGGAAACAGTCTCTGGGCGGCAAACGGGATCGCAGCCACCATCACCAGGCCCACGACGCCCAGCGTCACAATCCCCCCGGCGGGCCAATGACGCCAGCCGGCCGCTGTGTCTCGTATCCAGTGCTGGATGAAACAAGCTGTCAGAAGCGCCAACGCCGGATAACAGGGTGTGACGTAGCTGGGAAGCTTGGTCCGGGCCAGCGAAAACAAGGCCACGTACACGCCGATCCAGCAAACGGCAAACAGGCAAGACGGCGCCCAGGACGCCTTCTTGCGGACCGACGCCGTCACATCGGCAATCACCGGCGCAGCAAACACCGACCATGGAAAGAAACCGACGAGGATCGCGACGGGATAGAACCACGGCCCTCCCGCGTGACCTTCCATCGGATGAGCAGCCCGACCCAAGTTGTGATCCCAGAAGAAGACGCGCAGAAATTCACCGTCCGTTCGCCAACCAACCCACGCGTACCACGGGCCCGCGACCGCCAGCACGACGGCCACGGCGGTCAAAGGCCGCATCGACCAGCAGGTGCGCAGGAAATGCCCTGGGGCAAACGGCCGGAGGCTGCTCAGCAGCCACCATCGCCAGGCAGACATTCCAGCCGGTCGAGCGAAGTCAGGCAGACGCACAATCAGCAGGAACATCCCGATCACAGCACTTGGCAGGACCGCACCCACCGGACCCTTGGCCAGTACCGCCAGGCCCATCAGGCCGTACATGGCCGCTACGGTCGCCCAACGCCTTGGGAAGTAGGTGCCATCGGCCGGAAACGCTCCCAGCACATAGACCAACGTCGCCGCTGTGGACAAAAAAATCAGCGCGGAGTCAGGCGTTGCGATCCGACCCGCCATGACGTACATCAGACTGCTCGCCAAGACGATTCCGGCCCACAGCCCAACGTTGGCATTGAACAGCCTGCGGCCCATCCCATACGTCGCCAACGCGGTCCCAATGGCCAATGCAGCGGACCAGAAACGTGCCGCGAATTCGTTCACGCCGAACGTGTTGTAGGCTGAAATGATCAACCAGTACAGCAGGACCGGCTTGTGTGCTCGCAGCTCGGCGTTGAACACCGGCACCACCCAGTCGCCACGCTGCATCATCTCCAGCGCACAGCCGGCGTTTCGAGGCTCGTCGCGATCCCACAGCCGCGTTCCCCCCAAATTAGCGAACATGACCACCGATGCCAAGGCGACGATGACAACGCCATGAATGCCGATCTTCACGAATTCGTGATTTCGCTGGTCGCGCATGTCTTCTGGCCCACTCCGAGATAATGACGCAACGGGCGCGGAAGTTTAGAAAAACTGGCGACGCCAGACAAGATCAACCGGCGAAGTGGCCGAGGTCGCGGGACTACGGTCTTTCGTTGCTTAACGCGAAATCCCACGACTTCGACGCCTGTCATCATCTGGCAAAGTTGCAACCGGTGCTCAAGCACCTTCCCTGACCTTTTGTAGAATCCGCAAACCTGCTAATCTCTCATATTCGCAACTTCAGTGGAGTTCCCTTTCAAGCATCGGACCTCTACTGCATTTCGGGTCGGACGCTGCCAAACGGCTCTGGCAGGGAGGATAGCTTGAGTCGCCGGTTGTATTGGTTAGCCGCCTTGTTCCTCGTCGCCACGGCGCTGGCATTGCCCGTCGACATTCCCATCGCCAAGTTCTGCACAGAGGGGTTAGTTCGCGACTTCTTTGACACGCTGCTGGGACTGGCGGAGGTCTTCGCACACGGTTTGGGTGCGGCGTGCATATTGCTGACCGCTTTCGTGCTCGACGCCGGCCATCGTCGCCACATGGTTCGTGTGGTGATCAGCGTCTTCGGAGCCGGTATGCTAGCCAACTTGGCGAAGCTGGTCGTGGGTCGCCTGCGTCCCCGGACACTGATGGTCGATCATGTCTGGGACAGCTTCATCGGCTGGTTCCCCGTGTGGAGCGGCAACGTGCCGCGGGCGAGTCGTTCTCTCGAAGTCCAATCGTTCCCATCGGGGCACGCGATTGTGGCCACGGCGCTGGCCATCGGCCTGTCGGCCCTTTATCCGCGCGGCCGGTGGCTTTTCGTTTTTTTCGCCGTACTGGCCGCGTTGCAGCGAGTACAAGCGACGGCCCATTACCTGAGCGATACGATAGCCGGGGCGGCGATCGCCTGCCTGTTCTGCGGCATCTGCTTCGATGCCCGGCTACTGGGCCGATGGTTCGATCGCTGGGAAGCCAACTCCGTCGGAAACCGTTGCGATTTCCCGGACGAGCCGCTAGGATAAAGTCCAGGTCAAGGCAAACATAGAATTGGAGTCGCGCTCATGACCATTTGGACAATTGCGCTGGGTCTGGCCCTGGTGGTTGCCGACAGCAGGCCACCGGCGGGAGCCGACACATCGGGGACGCCCGCTGTTGCTCCGCGCCGTTACCACGAGATCGAGAACGACATCTCCCAAGCCTTGCGAGCGGAAGCGCACGCCAAGACGCCCGAGGCGCGAACTGCGGCCGTGCGCATGATGTGCAACTTGTACGGCGAACTCAGCGTTGACCCGCGACTGGAGGCGAGCGACGTTCTGAAGAGTTACCGGGCCAAGCTCTGGAGCCGCATGACGCGGATTAGACGGGAACTCGAACAACGTCTTGCCCGCGAGTCGGGCGGGTCGTCCAGCCGGTCGCTCAGCGAAGACGAAACGCAGTCGATCCAGGACGCGGCTGCGAGCCTGGCGTCGCAGATCAGCTATTCCAGCTACACGCTGGGGGGCCCGAGCTACGTGCTGGCTCACAGCGGCGCTGCCTTCGGAGGCGGAACGGCCAACGATCACGCTCAGGAGTTGATCGATCTGATCCAGCGCACGATCAGCCCCCAATCCTGGGACGTCAACGGCGGCCAGGGCTCGATGTTCTACTTCCGCCCCTTGATAGCCTTGGTCGTGCGGGCGACGTCCGAAGTCCACGGCGACGTCGGCGGACTGCTTGAAGCCCTGCGTCGCGCCGGCAGATAGCGCGCGACGTGGCACAAACAGTCGGTCGCGTCTTTTGCTTCTTGTGCGTTTCTGTGTCTCTTGTGGCTCGGGTCTGCTGGACAGGACAACGCGCCAGCGTTCGGCCTGTGTCGCGACTGGCCAACCGGGGCTAGCGCCCTGCGGCTGATGAATAGTCCGAGCTAATCTCCCTGCTCGGCTGCCGGCCCCCGCGGAGCGTCAGTCACGGGCCGTGTCAGTCGTCGGATGACGTCCGCAGGAGGACCATACCGGCAGACCATCTGATTGCCGAATGCCTCTGTGGCAGACACGAGGCCGGTTACCGCGCCGCACGAGTTGAAGATCGGTCCGCCGCTGGCGCCGTCCGCGAAATCGGCGGTGATCGACATGCGGCTGCTGAGACCGCCGTACGAAGTCACCGCAAAATAGCGGCTGATGTGACCGTGCGTTAGGCTATAGAACTTCGAAGACGGATGCGAGATCACGCTGACCGGTGTGCCTTCGGGATCGCCATGTGAAAGCGGTGCGGCAACGAGATCAGACGCATCGATCTTCAGAAGGACCACGTCGCCGGGCTTGTCTGCGGCGAGGATCTCGCGCACGGGGTACGTATTGCCGTCGTGTGTCATCACGCCGCGAGCCGCGACCGGCGGCGGCTTGTCGATCACGTGGTAGGCCGTGGCGATGACGCCGGAGGAGTCCAAGACGACGCCGGCCGCGACCGAGAAGCCGCTATCCCCCAGCAGCGTCCCGATCACCACGACCGAATGGCAGCGCCGGCGGTAGATCTCCGCCGGCGTGAGTTCTTCGTTGGGCGGCTCGGGCAGCGTCAGGCAGACCGACTGGCGCCGGAGTTGCCGGCGAACCGTGGCCTCGTCCAGTGCCTGGCCAAGGGCCTTCATGCGCTGCAGACCGCGGCTCAGTGTACTGCTGATCTCACCGTCAAGACGCACCTGGTAGTCCAGGCCGGCGGTGTCCAGTTTGCCTTCGGGCACATAGGCGGTTCCCAGCGGAATCGTCCGTTGCGTCAGGCGAGTGAAACCGCGAGGAACGATCAGCCGCAAGCCGGGCAACTTCTGCTTCTCCAACAGAACCTGGATCACGCCCGACTTGCCGACCAGCAAGCGGCTTTCCCCGCCGACCCAGCGGACAATCACACGGCTGTCCGCCAGATAGTCGCCCTCGTCATTTTGCAGCAGGATGTACAATGGGTAATCGTGCAGGTTCTCCCGCAGTTCCAAGCCTTCCAGGAACCCCGCCAATTCCGCCTGCGTCATGCCGGCAGCCTGATAAAAGTCGATCACATCCGTCTCCGTCGCCGGCGGCGGAGGCGGAGCAGCGCTGCAGCCGAGCCATGCCAGCAGTCCGGCACAGATCGCCAAACGCGAGGCGCAACTCAAGGCTGAATCTGAGATCATGGAACGAGAGCGGCTGGCGATGAAAAACTCCGGCTGCGCTCGACGTGCCACCAGGCGTGGCCCCCAAAAATCGACTCAACCGGTGCGACCATCGAAGCGGCGCAACACGTCCCAGTTTATTTGCGCGACCATCCGGAGGAAGCTCGCTGGTACGGAAACGAACACGGAACCGGAACCGATCTTGCCGAAAAGACCGACTGTGCGGACAAGTGCGCTGCGCCAAAGGCCGCACGTGCTCTTGGCTTTGGCTGCCGGCCGCATTAACATCTTCCGTGATGATCGGGATGCGGGACGCGGGATACGGGATGCGGGACGCGGGATGCGGGATCTGAGATCTGAGATCTGAGATCTGAGATCTGAGATCTGAGATGTCAAGTCGCGGATCGCTTTTCGAACGCCGGACACGCGGCGCGGGGGGCAATGGCTATGGAAACGATTCACCTGACTGACCCCGGCACAGGGGCCGAGGCGGCGATCTTGGCCGGCTTCGGGTTCAATTGTTACCGGTTTCGCGTGCCTTTCGACGGCCGGCCTATCGACGTGCTGTGGTCGGAGCCAGGTTTTGAAACCGGCCAGAAGCGAGCTTCCGGCAGCGGGATTCCGCTGCTGTTTCCCTACGCGGGACGGATCCGCGGTCAGGTGCTGCGCTGGAAAGAACGCGACTGGCCTTTGGAGGGCGACGACCGGCGCGGCAATGCCATTCATGGTTACGTGCTGACTCGACCGTGGCGCGTGCTGCAGCAGTCCGCTCGCCGCGTCGTAGGGCAATTTCAGGCCTCGATCGACGACGCACGCCTGCTGGACATGTGGCCTGCCGATTTCCGCATCACGGCCACCTACGAGCTGTCCGGAACCGCCTTGCAGTCCTCGTTCCTGATCGAGAACCCGGACACGCGACCTTTGCCGTTTGGTTTCGGCACGCATCCCTATTTTTGCGTGCCACTGGGCGGAAGCCGCGCGGAGTTGTGCCTGGTGGAACTGCCCGTCCGCCAGCGGTGGGAACTGGTCGAGATGTTGGCCACCGGGCGGCGTGTGCCGGTCGAATCCCCGGACGCGTATCGGGCTGGCCTGCCGTTCGGGCAGATGAACTTCGACGACGCGTTTACCGCTCTCCAGTTCGACGCCGACGTGTGCCGGTGCCGGATTGTCGACCCGGCGGGCGGGCGGCGGCTGACCGTCGAATTCGGCCCTGAGTTTCGGGAGTGCGTCGTCTACAATCCGCCGCATCGGCAAGCCGTCTGCATCGAGCCGCTGACATGGTGCCCCAACGGCTTTGAACTCAGCGAGCGAGGCATTGACGCTGGCCTGAGGATTCTGCAGCCCGGCCAATCGCTGCCATGCGGCGTTGTGATGCGCGTCGAATGAGCAAGTGTCGGCCGAAGTTCGAGCGGCCTCCGCAGCCCGGAGAGCTGCCTACTTCGCAGAAGGGGAGTTGGCTCGCATCGGGCCGGCGCCAGCGAGTTGCTTGTGCGCTTCGACGCGCAGCCCCAGCCTCGCGTATTCGCGGTTGAATTCCTGGACGAACGCTTCGTCGGGACTGATCAGGACGACGCCTCCGACGATCGAGTCGCCTTGGTAGATGATGCCTTTCAACGGCGGACGAAAGTCGAGGCCGGACATCGACATGGTCTCCTGGAAGCAGAGAGGCAAAGACTGGCGAGGGAATAAGTGTCGTCTTTCGCTCCGAGGCTGTGAAAAAATGGGACCGGCTCGAGCCAGCACCGCGCCAATCCTGGAAAAACAAAAAGCTGCGCGGTGCCTGTCCCCGATCGCTCAAGGCATGGCCGGAGATATGCCGATCCGAAATCTGGCCCAGCGGACCCTCTTCACGTTGTCGCCGGCAAGTCGTCAAATGCGAGGAATAGAGCCCCGCCCGCCGTAGCAGTTGCAGCCATGCCTTGCCCGAGGCCCCAAGAAAACACGGCAAAACATGGGAAAAGCCTGAAAATCAGGCTACCCGGCCAGGACTTGAACCTGGAATGAGGGAGCCAAAATCCCTAGTGTTGCCAATTACACCACCGGGTAGCAAATCATCGCTCATATCTTAGAGACTTTTCGGCGGGCAACAACCGCAAATTGACTGGCGGGACGAGTTTTCCTGGGCTGTGCAGACGCTTTATTCTTCCATGCGTCTGGCCCCGTGCAATCACAGGGCAGGAAGAAGCCCCCTTTTCTGAAGAAGGCGGTCTTCTCTTCGCGGGCGCCCGGCCGTTCAGGCCGCGGGCGGTGTTGTTGGAGCCGAGGCTGCGCCGGCTGGCAAGTCGAGCCTCCGCCAGTCGTCAGGTTGCATGCCGTAAGCCTGGATGTCGAGGCTGCCGCTGCGCTGGCCGGGGCAGACCAGAATGGCCGACACGTCGGGGTGGTTGCGGCAGTACTCCTGGGCGCCTTCCCGCCCGATGACAAAGCAGGCAGTCGAAACCGCGTCCGCCAACGCGGCGCCGGGTGCCAGCACGGTCGCCGAGAGGACGCCTTCCGCAGGCCAGCCAGTGCGCGGATCCAGCACGTGTCCATAGCGGCGGCCTTGGTGGTGGAAGAACTGGACGCCCGATCCGGACGTCCCCAGGGCCCGATTGCGGAGCCAGATCTCCGCCAGCCGTTGCTGAGGCTTGAGGGGATGCCGCAGGGCGACCGACCAGCCCCGTGAGTCGAATTCCGCGCCGGCCCGCGAACCGCCCGCCAAGACACTGCTCTGTCCGCCGTGAATCAGGAAATCCTCCACTCCCGCCTCGCGCAGCAATTCGGCGCAGCGGTCCACCGCGTACCCCTTGCCGACCGCATTCAGGTTGATCTCCACGCCGCGCCGGAGGAAACGGATTGTGCGCAGCTCGTCATCCAGTTCCAAGTGCCGATAGCCCACGCGCGAAAGCGCCTGCTGCAAGGACTCCGCGTCGGGCAGTTGCCCCGCACGGCGATAGAAACCCCAGACTTGCGACAACGGACCGGCGGTGATATCGAACGCGCCACCGGTTTCGCGCGACAAGTTCAGGGCCAACTGAAGCGTGGCGAACAGCCGAGCCTCGACCGTCACAGGCCCGCCGGCCGCGCGCCGGTTGATCCCCATGACCTCGCTGTGCGGCCGGTAGACGGTCAGTTGGCCTTCCAGTTCCTCGACCAGGTCCAGGGCCTGCAACGCGGTTTCCGTCGCCCGGCCGTGCTGAGCGGCGTTGAGAAAAATCTCGAAGTCTGCCGCCATCGCCCGCCGGCTGATCTGGACCAAGTAAGCTGGAGTCGCGGAGGGCGCAGCGGAGGCTGGCTGCGGAAACGCTTCCGGCGCGGCCTGGCCCAGATCCTGCAGCGCGTCGACCGCGGCCCGGCCCTTGAGGAATTGACGGCGTGTCGTTTTTCGTTCGGGGACCATCTGCGCTCGAAGGCTTTGAGGACGCACGACCCGACCGTGCGTCTTGCACGCCGGCTCAGCCTGTACCATGTTTGGCAGTCAACTCAGCCACCAATGAAAGAAGGCTCGTCTTTCCAATAAGCGCTGTCGCCTCGTTGCCCCCAATCCTCCACCGAAACCGAGTTGATGACCCGAATCCCATCTGCCACGCTACGGACCGCCTCTTGTGCCAGCTGTTTATGGTAGTAACAGCGGACATTCCCCGAGATGATCAATTCTCCTGCCACCGCGTCTACGTTCAGGTCCCGCAGCGCAAAGACCGGGCTGGCACCCAACGCAGCCCGCGCCCTACGCACCGGGGCCTCCTGTGCGTTCCCGAACATACGCCCGCTTCCTTTGGACATCCCGCTCGCTCTGACCTCCCCGGAACCGGGTTGGCCTGCCGCTGGGCATGCCAACCCAACGTCATCGACTTCACTCCGCATCCTAGCAGATTGACAAATTCGAGCAATACGGCGCCTCGGCCAAAAACGACTTTCGTCTAGCCAATGTAGCCGGTTTGTCGCAGATAGACAACGACTTCGTCCGCCAACTCGTTGGGCGATTTCGCTCCCCCGCGAAGCGTGATTTCCGGACGTTCGGGAACTTCGTAGGGGTCATCGATGCCCGTAAACCCCTGGATTTCGCCTGCCCGGGCTTTTCGATACAGCCCTTTCGGATCACGCTGTTCGCAGATTTCCAGCGGCGTATCGACGAAAACCTCGACAAAATCCCCCTCTCGGCCACCGTCCTCAACCATCCGCCGCACGGCGTCGCGGTCCCGCCGGTACGGACTCACGAACGCAGTCAGCGTCACGATCCCGGCGGCCGCGAACAGCTGGGCGACCGCGCCAAGACGCCGAATGTTCTCCTGACGATCCTCGGCGGAGAACCCCAAACCGAATCTTTTCGCGTACTTTTCGCCGTATTCCCGCAGCATCTCCGGGCCGGCGTTCAACCCGTGCCGCACATTGTCGCCGTCCAGCAGAAAGCTGCGTACGCCCAATTCGTACAGTTTCCCGTCCACCGCGTTGGCAACCGTGCTCTTGCCGCTGCCGCTTAAGCCCGTGAACCACACGACACAACCGCGATGTCCGTTGATCCGTTCGCGATCTTCCCGAGTGACGGCGTGCGCGTGCCAAGTGACGAGGGTTTTTTCCATCTAAACCGTGCAAATTGGAATCAAATGGCGGAAGTGCATGGGAATCGAACCCACCGACCGCATGCTTTACACACGGCCCAGCGGTTTTGAAGACCGAGGGGGGCACCAGCCCGCCAAGCACTTCCGAACGGTGTTTCACCGTGTCGTCTATACGTACGACCAAGTCTACATCAGGCCGAAGCGGGAAGAAATCCCCCAAGTACGAAAAGCCCAGTCCCGATTCTCCGCTGGCGCCCCATCCGTCTGGACGATGGTGCAAGCGGGTCAAGCGGAAGCTCCACTACTTCGGCAAGATCGCTGGCGATGAAGACGGCATTCATCCTGCTGGGGAGCAACTGCGGGTCCGGGGCGTCGGATATCGCGAAGACGCCACGCGCCGCCTTCGACCTGGACGCTGTACTGGAGGCCCTGACGCACCGACCTTCCCATAATCGCGAGGAGGTCGGCGATGCGCGGTGAGAGCCCACCATTCTACACGCCGCCGGAAGTCGATCATCAAGCTCGCGGAATCGAGGAAGGCGCCCCGGAGATTGGCCAAACATAACTGTTCTTGTGTACACATACTTTTTTGCGCGTCTGTACACCATCCCGCGCTCGCTCCGCCTTCCGCTCCGGCACGCCGGGCACCGGCTTCGCTGCGCTGCGCGTCGGTGCCCGTCGGCCTCCGCTCCAGGCTGCCCTCGCTTGACCTGCGGTGCCTTCTAGCCAGACGGACCTCGGGCCACACGAAAGCCCAGGCCGCGGGCGCGGTAACCCGGCTCGTCCCAGCCGCGGAACGCCGACCGGCAGAACCAGGCGCCAACGCCCCAACTGCCGCCGCGGAACACCCGTTTCGAGGCCCCTTTCTCCCAGAGATCCGCACACCACTCCCAGACGTTCCCCGCCATGTCCGCCAGCGTAGAAGATGAGTTGCTGTGCGGGAAGATGCCTACCGCCGATGTGCCGCCCAAGCGGGCATTACGGCTATTGCAGATGCCTTGTTCCCATTCGTCACCCCACGGATACTCCAGCCCCTGCGGCCCGCGAGCGGCAGCTTCCCACTGCTGTTCCGTGGGCAAGTGACCCACTGCCAGCCTTCGTCTGACCAGAACTCTTGATGCGAGTAGCCGTCGTCCTGGAGGAACAGGCCGTTTTTCAGTCGCAGGTCCAACTCGATCCGGGGATCGCCCAGCCGGCCGAGGGCCACCGCCAGCGTGTGCCGATCCTTGACCGCAATCTCCTGTTCCACTGCCTGGAAGACGCATTTCTGGAAAAAGCTCGTCAGGTCATCCGGGATCGCCGCGTCTCGCCCCGCCAGGATCTGCAGGCAGTCGCCCAGCACGATGGCTTGGTTCCACACACTGATGCACATCGCGGTCAACAGCAAGGGATTGCCCGCCAACGCGTCGAGCCCGCGCTCGACGCGCATGTGGTCGATCATCGTGCCGGCCGTTTCCAGGCCCAGATCGCGATTTTCCTTCAAGCGGATAAACCACCGGCGGACAAGCAACGATTGCAGCGTCTGATCCAAGCCCAAAATCGGCGCGTGGGACAGGCCAAGTTTGCGCTGCTGTTCGGCGTTCAATCCGTAGGGCCGGCTCGTCACCAGCACTCGATTGCCGGCCTGGGTCCAGCGAGCGACGGCTTCCGGCAGTCCCGCCAACAACATCTCTCGCGGATACCACTCGTCGTCATCCGCCTTGCGGATCGGCGGCACTTCATCGACGCCGTCCAACATCAACAAGGCAGAACCATCGTCGAGGTGGGCTTTCAAACACGGCCAATCCATGCCCGGATACCCCTGATCGGCAAGCCAGCGTTCGAGAGCCAGTTCGAGCCCGCCGATGCCGATCGAACGGACGCCGTCAGTCGGCAGGTGTTGCCAGAAGTCGCGCAGCCGTACCAGGACGGGCAAACGGCCGCGCAGGCTCGCGGGAAATGTCTCCTGGTATTCCTCCGGAGCCGGCACATCAACCGTCGGCATTTCGCCGTTGCACGTGAGCAAAGTAACCCAGCGGCAAAAGAGGGACGAGCTGGTTGCCGAACTGGACCGAGTAGTGACGGAATTGGAGCGGCTGGCGACGGCCCCCTGAACGCCACCCCGCTGGACGATAAGGAAGTCCTGCAGGAAGTGCAGCGCACGGCTTTTCGCGGAGGTGATCGATGAACATCAAGTCCCTGTACCGAAAGTCGCTTTCCCTCTTGGTTCTCGGCCTTGGTCTTCTGCCGGCCGGCGCGGCAGCGGCCTTGTCCGCCGAAGATCGGCCACAGCGGCGCCCACTGGAACCAGCCGACCGACTTCAGCAAGTGCGTGACCATCGCCGAAGTGCTCCGTCAGGCCGGCTACCGCACGATGATGGCCGGCAAGTGGCAACAGCGGGACTTGCCGTCGCAGCGTGGGTTCGATCGTTTCTTCGGCCCGATGTGTCAAGCCAAGATCAGCTACTTTCACGAAGTCGAGCAGAATCCCTACCTGTTCGACGGCGATCGCTGGGAACTGCCTCGCGACTTTTATCTGACGGACGCGCTCAACTCCTTCGCGCTCCAGTTTCTGACAGAGGCGGTCCGGCGTGACCAACCCTTCTTTCTGTACGTGGCGCACATCGCTCCGCACTGGCCGTTGCACGCCCGTGAAGCGTCGATTGCACCGCACCGGCAGCGGTATCGGGAACAGGGCTGGGACGAATGGCGGTTGCGGCGATTCCAGAACCAGCGCGAACAGGGCGTCATTCCCATCGATTGGGAACTATCGCCGCGGTGGCTTCAGCGAGTGGACGGACGCCGAGCAGCAGGCGAACCCGACTGTCGCTGACGCCCGCATTGCTGTGGACTTTGTCGGGAATGACTTCAGGCCGTGTCGCAGCGTCAGGCACGGCCAACCAGCAGGCCGTGCCACAGGGCGGTCAATCGTCCAGCACGCGCATCCGCACGCTTCTGCCGTGGACGCACGACAGGCGGCCGATTTCCTTTGTCGCACCGGCGGCGTCGCCTTCCGTGGCCGAGTGGGTCATGATGACCAGCGGCACCGTGTCGGCGTCTCCCTCCGGATCGTGTTCGTGCTGGATCACGGACGCGATCGAGATGTGATGTTCGCCGAGCACCCCGGCGATCTGGGCGAGCACGCCGGGCCGGTCTTCGACGGTGAACCGCAGGTAGTAGCGCGACGGCAGCTTGGAAAAATCCCGCAGGTTGACGGGCGACTCGCGGTTGGACCACAACTCCAGCGTCTTGAACGTGATCGCCGTCCGCCCCACGGCGGTGTCGATCATGTCGGCCACCACCGCGGAGGCCGTGGGCATCTGGCCGGCGCCCAGGCCGTGATAGAACAACTGCCCCACCGCGTCGCCCACCACGCTGATGGCGTTGTACGCCTCGCGCACCTCGGCCAGCGGGCGGCCGGCGCGCACCAGCGTCGGCGACACGTGCAATTCCAGCCCTTCCTGGGCCAGCTTGGCGACGGCCAGCAGCTTGATACGATAGCCCAGTTCCTTGGCGTACCGCAAATCGGCCGGGTCCAGTTTGTCGATGCCCACCCGCGGGATCTGGCTCCAGTGGACGCGGACGCCAAAGGCCAAGTGGGCCAGGATCGCCAGTTTCTGGGCCGCGTCGGTGCCGTCGACGTCCAGGGTCGGATCCAGTTCGGCATAGCCGCGCCGCTGCGCTTCCTTGACTGCCTTGGCGTACGGGGTGCCGTACTCTTCCATTTGCGAGACGATGAAGTTGCTGGTGCCGTTCAAGATGCCGCGCAGCGACGTGACCTGGTTGGCCGAGAGGCATTGGCTGATGTTGGCGATGATCGGGATGCCGCCGGCCACCGCCGCCTCGAAGGCGATCGACCGTCCCAATTCGCGGGCCCGGTCGAACAGTTCGGGGCCGTGCTCGGCCAACAGCGCCTTGTTCGACGTCACCACGTTCTTGCCGCTTTCCAGCAGCTTGAGCATGATCGTCCGCGCCGGCTCGACGCCGCCGACCACGTGGGCCACGACTTCGATCCTGGGATTTCCCGTGATCTTGCTCAGATCGTCCGTCAGGAGCCCTTGCGGCAACTCCACGTCGCGGGGACGGGTCACATCCACATCGACCACCGCCTCCAGCCACAACGTGCGCCCCGCGTGACGCGCCGTGCGGTCCCCGTGATCCAACAACAACCGGGCGACGCCCGTACCTACCGTGCCAAATCCGACGATGGCGACTCTCGTTCTGTCCATAGTCCAAATCAACTGGTATGTCTCCTCCGAAATACAAGAACAAGAAAGAAAAAGCCATTCTAGCTTTTCCGCAGCTAAGACAAGTCCCTGTAGGCGTGAACTCTCGGCCTCGTGACCGTCCGGTCACAGTTCGTGGTTCGCCATGTACTCCTGGATCCAACGCTCCAGTTCTTCATAGTCGACGGGTGGCAACCGGCTCAGGTCGGGGCGCAGCCGCTTGGCTCCCTTCAGGTAGGGGTGGATGATTTCTTTCTGCGATTTGTCCGTATTCCAGAGGATCAAGATGCGGATGCACCGCTGCAGTGCGCCGGGAACGTGGATTTCGTAGCCGCACATCAGCGGCACGTCGAGCCACCCCAATTGGCGCGCGGCGAGGGCTGGGAATTCCGCGTTCAGGTCCTTGGTGACCGAAAAGTACGCGTGGGCGACGTCCTCCGATTCGATCCCGTTCAGGCGAATCATCAGCGCCAGCAGATTTCGGGTCTCGGTCAGAATCTCTTCGCGCGTGTTGGCTTGCACCGTGGTTGCTCCACGGACTCCTCGGCAAGGCATGTGGATCGACTCCCAGCAGGCTGGTTCTCGCAAGCGGCTATGGGCTGCAAGTTCTTGTACGGCAAGCGGTTGCAAAGGCAATGCTGTGGGCGCAACGAGCGTCACGCGAAGCGCAGGGAGAGGAGGAATTCCGTACTCCGAGGCTGGCGATTCCGATTGCCGGCATGCGTAAGATAGACGAAACGGCCAAAAAAGAGTAGGGCATGATGCGAGATCGGGGGGAAAGACTAGCGAGAATAGCGCCTTTCACGGTATAAGAAGGGCTCGCGACTTTGAGTTTGGATGGCAGTGTGCGGAGGCAAGCATTGAGCGGTCCCGGCGACGTAACCCTAGGCACGGCTTTGGCTCGGTACGATGTGCAGTTGGCCGAGCAGCAGGTAGAGCCCTTGGAGCGATATTGCCGGCTGCTCTGGGCCTGGAACGCCAACCTGAACCTCACTCGGCACACGGACTACGACAGGTTCGTCAGCCGCGACCTGGTGGACAGCCTGCAAATCAGCCGGTTGCTGGAGGCAGGCCAAACGGTACTGGACGTCGGCACGGGGGGCGGGGTGCCGGGAATCGTGCTGGCCATCCTGCGGCCCGATCTCCGGGTTTCGCTGTGCGACTCCGTGGGCAAGAAGGCCCACGCGGTCGAAGAGATCGTGCGTGCTCTCACACTGTCCCTGCCCGTGCATCACGATCGCGCCGAGAAGGTCGTGACGCAGCGCCGGTTCGACGCCTTGGTGGCTAGGGCGGTAGGGCCGCTGTGGAAGATCTGCAAGTGGTTTCAGCCGCACTGGCGCCAGTTTGGCTGCCTGCTGGCCGTCAAAGGGCCGCGGTGGGTCGAGGAACGGGGGGAGGCCCGCCATCGCGGGCTGTTGCGGTCGGTCGAGTTGAGAAAAGCTGTCAGCTACCGGATGCCCGGAACCGACTCGGAAAGCGTCATCCTCCGGTTGTATGCCAAGTCACCAGAGCAGGCGGAAGACGAGTGACGCGGCAGGACTGAAATCAAACAGGGGCCAGCCGGCAAACGCGGCACGTGGGCTTGCCGCAGCCAAAGCCGGTGCGGTAGGCTATTGCGGTCTCGCGAATTCCTATCGCCGGCCGGCCCTCGAACCGGCGGGCTCTGACGTCGCCGTGGCGAGTAGGAGCCACACTCCAAAGTAGAGTTTCGTACCTGAATCACGATCTACCATGAGCGATCCCTATTTTCAGCAGTTGTTTGCCGACCGGATTGGCGGCGCGAATTACGGCAAAGGCACCGAGATCTACAAATTTGAGAAGATCAAGCGTGCCAAGCGAAAATCGCTGGCGGATCATCCGGAGCGGAATCTCCTGGATTTCGGCATCGGCGAGAACGACGAAATGGCGCCGCTGAACGTCCGCCAGCGGATGGCGGAAGAAATCGGCCGGCCGGAGAACCGCGGGTATGCGGACAACGGCATCGCCGCGTTCAAGGAGGCCGTGGCGCGGTTCATGCAACGGAATTTCGGCGTGGCACTGGACCCGGCCAAGGAAGTCAATCACTGCATCGGCTCCAAACCGGCGCTGGCCATGCTGCCGGCCTGCTTCATCAACCCTGGCGATGTCACGCTCATGACCGTGCCGGGGTATCCCGTGGCCGGAACGCACACCCGGTACTACGGCGGCAGCGTGTACAGGCTGCCGCTGCGAGAGCAGAACGACTTCTTGCCGGACTTGGAATCCATTCCTGCCGACATTCGCCGGCGGGCCAAGCTGCTGGTGCTGAACTTTCCCAACAGCCCGACGGGCAAAGTGGCCACGCGGGAGTTCTACGAGCAGGTGATCGCGTTTGCCAAAGCGAACCAGATCGTGGTCGTCCAAGACGCGGCCCACATCCTGCTGACGTTTTCCGGTCCGCCGCTCAGCTTTCTGTCGGTTCCCGGCGCCCGGGACGTTGGCGTCGAGATTCACTCGCTTTCCAAGGGCTTCAACATGATCGGCTGGCGACTGGGGTGGATCTGCGGTCACGAGCGGATTGTCCAGGCGTTTGCCGATGTGAAGGACAATGCCGATTCGGGCCAGTTCATCGCGATCCAGAAGGCGGGGATTACAGCGCTGGACGATGATTCCATCCCCGTCCAGATTCGCGAGAAGTACTGCCGCCGGATGACCAAGCTGGTGGATGCGATGTCCCATTGCGGATTCGCGTGCCGGATGCCCGGCGGGTCGTATTTTCTGTACACGCGGTCGCCGCGGGGTGTCGAAGGCGGCCCGACGTTTCAGACGGCCGAGGAGGCGAGCCAGTACCTGATCACTCAGCACTCGATCGTCACCGTGCCTTGGGATGACGCCGGGCCGTTCCTGCGGTTCTCCGTCACTTACGAAGCGGCGGACGAAGCCGCCGAGGACGCGTTGATGGCCGAGACCGTGAGACGTTTGACCGCGATTCGTCTGGTGTTCTGAGCGGCGTTGGCCGAAGAGGGACCGTCCCTCTTTTGCGAAACGGAGGAGGGGCGATGTCTTTATCCCGAATTCCGATGGGCGTTTTCCTGCTTGTCTGCACGGCCCTGATCGGGTGCGGCGGCGGACAGAAGAAGTCCGGCCCGTCGTTGGACTCTCAATATCGCACCGCGCTGGCCGAACCCGACTTGGCCGCCCGCGTGAGCCGACTGCTGGCGTTGGCGGACAAGCAGGGCAAAGCGGGCGACCTGCTGGGAATGGAGCAATCCCTCAACGCCGCCGCCGGCGCCGCCAAGGGGATGGACGACGCCAAAGGCAAGGGACTGGCCTTGAACCGCGTCGCCGAGGCGCTGGGCAAATCCGGCCGGGCCAGCCAGGCCAAGAGCTTGCTGCGCGAGGTCAGCAAGGCGGCCGATCAGATCGCCGAGGATGAGATCAGGGTGTCGGTGCTGTCCAGGATGTCCTACGTCTACGGCAAGCACCTTGGCAGCCAGGATGTCGCCACCGGCTACCTGAAGAACTGCGAAGAGATCGCGGCCGGCATCCAACGGCCGGAAGGCAAGATCGACGCCCTGCTGGAGGTCGCTCTGACGTATCACGAGTTGACGTTGGCAGACAGAGCAGAGGCTCTGTTGAATCAGTCGCTCCAGTCGGCCCGGGCGCTGGAAGACCCGCGAAAACGTGCCGACTCCGTGGCCAATGCCGCCGCCACCCTGGGCCAAATGGCCAAGAGCGACGAGGCGAACGCCGCCTTTCAGGAGGCCGAGAAACTGGCCGGCGAGATCCCGGATCCGATCAGCCGCGCGTATGCCTTCGTGCATCTGTGCGACAAGTTGAAAGCCTGCGGCCGGCGGGCCGGCGCACAAAAAGCCCTGAAGCAGGCCGAAGCGGCGGCGGATCAAGTCACGGATTCCAGCCTGCGCATCCCGCTGCTGGAGACCATCGACCGATCGCGACGGTAGAGGTGCATGCCTTGATCGGAACGCTGCGCAGCGAGCGACGCTAGCTTATTCAAACGGCACGCAGGCTTGTGGTTACCTGCAAGGATGCCCGAGCGCATCGTTTTTTGAAGCCGTCTTTCTCCGGAACAGGTCAAGGACTGCGGCGATGATGGCCGATAACGGCGATTGCATCATTCTGCCAATGTGAAAAGTCGCTACAGGGGGGCAATGCCGGCGAGCAAGACCTGTGGCGCACAGCGCAAATCGCGATCGCTCTCTGATTCCGTTCCACGCAAGGCCCGTGGCTGGCGGCGTTGGTTCGCCGCCAGCTTGGTGCTTGCGCCGCTGGTTTTCCATCTCGTCACTTCTGCCGGCGTGCGGTCTCGCGGACGAGGATGCCGGCAACCCTCCGCGCTTTCCGCGGCGCCCGTCCGGTTCGCACCTTCGGTTTGCCCTGTTGGCGCTGATCTGCCTAACGCTCTCGGCTTGTGGTTTCTTGATGCCGGACGGGCGGCGTCTGGATGCCTATTTGGGGCCCGGTTGGCCGCAGCCGAACAAGGCCTTTCGGAAAATGTGTCTACCGCCGCTGCGCGCGGAATTGCCGGTCATCGAAGGAGCGGAATACATCGACGCGGACGAGGAGTGCGGCAACTGCCACGGATCGCTCGTCAAGACGTTCAAGCAAAACGTCCATCACGGCATCCGCAAGGGCGAATCCTGCGAAGCCTGCCACGGGCCGTGCAGCGAGCACGTGGACTCCGGCGGCGAGAAACCGGGATTGGTGTGGAGCTTCAAATCGCTCAGCGCCGCCCAACGCTCGGAAATCTGCGCCCGCTGCCACGAAGACGACGCTTGCGGCGCGGGGGCCAAATGGCGGACCTCGGTACACGCCCACCGCGGACTGTCCTGCCTCGATTGCCACACGGCCCACTATGAACGGCAGGACAAGAAACCCAAGCAGGCGGACAAGTCGGAGAAGAAACCGGCGGCCGGCGCACCACAGGGGGTTCCGGCAAGGCTGGTCAGCGACCAGAAACCGCGCGAGTCCAAGCCGGAGGCGCCGGCGGTCCCGTCCAACAACCTGGGCGCGGTCGCGCCCGACACCTGTTACCGCTGCCACGCCGACATGGCCGATCTGCAGCGCATTGCGGGGCCGCACCAGATCTGCGGGCCCAACGGGTTCAATTGCACTACCTGCCACGATGCCCACGGCAAGATCGTCGAAGCGTCGCGGCAGGAAATGTGCCTGAATTGCCACCAAAACCACTCGCCCGCGATGGCCTGGCATTCCTCCACGCACGGCATTGCCGGGGTGGCCTGCACCGACTGCCACAACCCTCATCCCCACTCGAACGTGCCCCTGCGGGCCGAGATCGAGCACGCTTCGGTTCGGCGCCCGCAACGGCGGGCCATGTCGGTCCAAGAGCCGGAAGCGTGTTACAAGTGCCATCCGAAGATCTACGCCTCGGGCAATCTGCCCTCGCACCATCCCGTGCAGGAAGGCAAGATGCGGTGCTCGGACTGCCACGACGCGCACGGCGAGGCCGACAAGGGATTGCGGGAGCCGACGCTGAACATGTTGTGCTATCGGTGCCACGCAGAGAAGCAGGGGCCGTTCGCCTACGAGCATTCGCCCGTCACCGAAGACTGCGGGATCTGCCACGAACCGCACGGAACGGTCAGCAACCACCTGCTGCGCCAACCGGCGACGTTCCTCTGCCTGCGCTGCCATTCGGGCCACCGCTCCGACCACCGCGAACTGGATGACCCCGCCAGCACGACGATGCGGCAAGCGTTGTACACCGATTGCACGCAATGCCATTCGCAAGTTCACGGCAGCGATCTGATCGGCGAATCGTTGCTGGGGAGTGGGCTTACGCGATGATCGTATTCCTTGCCACCGTCCTGTTGCTGGCCGCGCTGCCGTGTGTCGTCACGGCGGGTGAGTCGGCCGGCGCTGCGGACGGCCAGCAGACGAAAAAGGAGCCCGCTTCGTCGTTTCCCCGCTGGGTATCCGATTCCTGCAGGACAGCCTTTCCAGGCTGTCCAGACGGCCTGGAAGGTCCGTCCTACGGTAGCCTCGACGACCAGACCGTGCTGCGGGGCGGCTGGTGGACCACGGACGTCCACGGCTCGCCGGCCATGATCGGCGAGTACCAGGACCTCGCTCCGTCGCCTTTCTGGGAACTGGATCACCTGAGCACCGGCGGCGTCAGTTCCCACGACGTTTTCATCACCGGAACCGACAACGAGACGACCCAGGCCGGCTGGGATTACGCAGGACCAGGACTCCGGGCCGGCGTCGAGTACGACCGATTCATCCACGCATTGAGCCCCGATCCGCTGGCCAATTTTCCACAGCCCGTCGCCGATCCGGCCAATCCCGGCAGCTACCTGCCCGTGTCCGGGGACTTTGTCGCCGAGGACCTGAACGCGGGCGAAGACTACGCGATCCGCGTGCAGCAGTTGAAGGCCAAATTCCAGGGGAACCTGACGGACAAGATCCGCTGGCGTCTGAACGTGTGGGGCTTGCGCAAACAGGGCGAGCGGCAGGTCGCCGCGGTGGCCGACTGCTTCAACCACCCGCAGATCGCGGGCGACACGCGGCAGTGCCACGTCCTCAGCCGCCGGCAGCGGATCGACTGGCTGACGACGGAACTGGAACCCGCCCTGGAAGGCAAATGGGGCGCGGTCAGCGTTTCCTACTCGCGGCCGATGCGGTCGTTCAATCCGAACGATCAATCGCTGACGCGGTTGTACAACTCGTATCCTCCGATCTACAACGGCGGAAGCATGCCGCCTCAGCTGGGCAGCGAAGCCTATCCCGACGGGGCCTTCTACCCCTATGCCGTCGTGCCGGAAAACCTGACGCAGATCGACAAGCTGAAGATCGGCGTCGACATCACGGACAAGACACGTCTGTACGGCTTGCTGTATTACGGCAACACCGAGAACCGGCACCGCAACTTCGAGCGGGATTTCGGCGGCTTCGACGTGCGGCTCACGGACCGCACGATTGACAGCCTGAAGTGGACCGGCTACGCCAAGCTGAACTGTGAAACGAACCAATTGCCGGCGGTGCTCATCTCGGGCGAGCAACTCGCGTTCGACCGTTACGACGAGACCGAGATCGAGTGTACCTGGTCGGACAGCCGGCAGTATGGCGGCTGCGGCTGCGAGCCGGTCGTCGTCCCCTGCGTCGTCGGCGAGGACGGCGTGCCCGACTTCTTTGCCAGCGACGCGCTGGTGCCGCTGATCGACTACACGCGGACCACGGCGGGCGTGAACGGGCGCTGGACGCCGTTCCGCGACGAGCCCACTTGGCGGCGCGGACTGGCCGTGTACGGCCGCTACGAGTACCGCCTGCTGCACCGGGAGAACGCGGTCTTCCCAGGCACGTTGGAGCCTGCCGTGGTGGTGGACTTTGACCAGCCCAACACCGGCAGCCACATCTTCCACGCGGGCGTGTCCCAGCGGTGGTCGCGGGCCTGTGACACGTTTGTGCGTTTCACCACCCGTTACGATTCCCAGCCGTTGTACGCCGTGCGCGGCTCGAACGGCACTACCAACAGCAGCTTGCCCGTCCACACGGACCTCGTGGAGCTTGGCGGCACCTGGTCCCCGGCCGCCTATTTTTTCGCCGACGTGACCTTCGGCATCCAGAATCGGTTTCAGCACTCGGCCGTGGCGGACTTTGACGAGGACAGCTATCCGTTGACCGTCTCGGCCTGGTACGCGCCGACGTGCGCGCTGACTTTCTCGGCGGGCTATGCCTACCTGACGAATTGGATCCAGCAAGCGATCACGTTGGGCGACGATTACGACGACGGAGCCCCGTACGCGCCGGTCACCAGGTACTGGGATTACGGCGGCCGGAGCGAAGTCTGGTCGCTGGGCAGCACGTATGCCTGGACGCGGCGGTTGACGTTGCGGGGCAATCTGCAATACGTGCGGGGCCGCAACCAGATCGCCTCGACCGTCTTCGAGGAGCCCTACGTTTGGCCGGAGATCGCGGAGTTGGCGCGGGACGGGATGGACTCGATCCGCCTCTCGGCAGGCTTCGATTATCGCCTGCCCCCCTGCGCGACGAGCTACTTCCGCTACAGCTACCTGGACTACGACGACAGCGTCCGGCCCACGCGCGACGGCGCCGCCCATCTGTTCCTGGCCGGGCTGAGCGGGCGGTACTGAGGCGCCCCGCGACTCTGCGGTCATGACGACTCTGAATAGCGGCGACGCGCCATGCAAGCCGCCCGTGCAGAATCACTTGGCATCCACCGCATCGTACACCTGCACGTAGTCCACCAGGAAGCGATCCGGCAACTTCGCCTTGGCGATGTCGCCGCCCCAGTCGCCAATTTCGTCGCTCAGCTTGATGTACAAGGGCACTTGGCACACGCCCCCGGCCGTGGTTCGCCACGTTTCCTTGCCATCCACAAAGAAGACGTATTCGTCCGGCAGCCAAAGCAGGCTGAAGGTGTGCCAGCCCTCCATGACGCCGGGAACCTTGATTCGCGTCACGCACGCTCGCTCTTCAAGTACCGCGTGTTGCCGTCGCGCCGCAACAGGCCGGTGCGGTCGAAGTAGTCCAGCAGCGGCAGGGCGTATTTGCGGGTCGTATCCACCAGGTACTTGAACTTGACGCTCTCCAAGCGGCCTTCCTGCCGGATGTGGTCGATGAGCCGCTGGCGGGCCAACTCGACGGCCTCGCAGTGGAACAGCAGCCCCTCGCCCACCCAGATCAGGCGGCCGTGCTGGCGGAGGAGTTTGAGCGTTTTCTCGACGGCGGCCTGGGGGATCGCAGTGGCTTGGACAATTTCCTCGACGCTGGGCGGCTGGAAAGCCCGTTGGCGAAACAGTCGCTCGACGGCCTCCAGATGCTCGGCGTCCTGCTGTTGAAAGCTGGCGCGGTGGGAGGGCAGCCCCAGGTGCTGATGACGTTCCACCAGGCGGCCATCGGTCTTCAGCAGGACGATCAATGCGTCCAGTACCGGCTTGTCCCAGCGTGTCGCCGACTTGAGTTGCTCCCAAGTCAACCCCGGACTCTCCGGCTCGTCGCGGTGGAGCTGCTGGACGATGTCCAGCACGCGGCTGCAGGCTTCGTCGGCCGTGTCCCGGTGCATGTAGCGTCCGGCGGAAATCCCGATCAGTTTCCGGCCGCGCGTCAGCTGACCCAGGATCTCCTGAAGCCGGCCGGGCAGGACTTTGGCGCGGGTGGCCAGTTGAGCCTCGTCGGCCATCAACGACGGGGCGGAGCGAATACAGTACTCGACGAACCGCGCATCCTGGCGCACGGCGTTGGCCCGCTCCAGCAGTTCCTCACGGACATTCGGCCGCGTCCGTTTGATCCTTCGCGAGACCCCCTCGACGATCGTCCCGCCGCCGATCGTCTGCATCGGGGAAAGCGATCGCAAGATGAAATGGTCGCCCGGTCCGGCGACGATGGGCGACTGCGTGCGGACTTGGATCAGGTAGTTGCCCGGCTCGCCCAGTTCACCTTCCTCCAGGTTGTAGACGAAGGCGTTCACTTCCGTCGTGCCCGTGTGGAATTTCACCTCGCCGCCTTGTTTCAGCCGCAGTTGGTCGCGGGGCAGCAGCCGCAACTCGCACACGTACCAGGCTTGCGGCGCAAAGTATCCGGGCAGCGTCACCGCATCGCCCCGCCGAATCGCACTGGATTCCCAATGGCCCACGTTGACGGCCGCGCACTGGCCCGCCTGGACCGTGTCGCTGCCCCGCCCGTAGACCTCGATCCGCTTCAGCCGGCCGATCAACTGGTGCGGCAAGACAACGACCTCGTCGCCGATCTGCGCTCGGCCGGAAATCGGAATCCCGGCTACGACGGTCCCGAAGCCGTGGACCGAAAAGGCCCGATCCACGGGCAAGCGAAACACGCCGCTAGTCGGCTTGGGGGTGATCCGCTGGACCAGGTCCTGCAGCGATTCGTAGAACCGGTCGTAGCCGCCGCCGGTGACATTGGAGACGGGCAGGATGGGGGCGCCCTCGAGGAAGGTGCCGGAGAGGAACGAAGCCAGTTCGCTGCGTGCCAACTCGACGTCATCCGCAGAGACCCGGTCGACTTTGGTGAGGGCCACCAGCCCGTGGCGGACGCCCAGCAGCGTGAGAATATCCAAATGTTCGCGAGTCTGCGGCATCACCCCGTCGTCGGCAGCCACGACCAGGATCACGCCGTCCATGCCCGCCGCGCCGGCCACCATCGTCTTGATGAAGTGCTCGTGGCCGGGCACGTCCACAATGCCGACTTCCAGATCGCCCATGGTGCAGGGGGCGTAGCCGAGGTCGATCGACATGCCCCGCTCTTTCTCCTCCCGCAGCCGGTCCGTCTCGCAGCCGGTCAGACTCTTGACCAGCGCCGTCTTGCCGTGGTCGATATGACCGGCCGTTCCCAGCGTGATGTTGATCTGCGTGTGGGCCATGATTCGGTTGTCCGGCGGTCCTTGCTTACGCTTCGGGTTGCAGTCTCGGCGGTGCTCCTCCCGTCAGGGCTGCCACGAGGGCTTCAATCACAATCGGCTCCTCGCCGTCCAACAGCGTGCGGGGGTCCAGCAGCACGCGCCCCTTGTGGACCCGGACGAAGACGGGCGGGCTGGACTGCCGCAGTCGCCGGGCCAGCTCATCCGGCGACACGGCCGCGGGATTGACCGCCACGAGGCGGGTCGGCAATTCCTGGGCCGGCAACGAGCCGCTGCCCATCTGCGAACAGCCGTCGACGACCTCCGTCCCCGCCTCCGGGACGCGTTGGGCCACCGCGTGTGCAATCCGTTCCGCTTGTTCGCCGATCTCTGCTGGCAAGCGGCAGAGCATCCGCAGCGTGGGAACTTTGTCCAAGGCCAGGGACTCGTCCAAGAACAGCGTCAGGGTCGCTTCCAGCGCGGCCAGCGTCAGCTTGCCAGGCCGCACGATCCGCACCAAGGGGTTCTTGCGCACGGCCTGAATCAGCGGGGCGCGGCCCAGGATGATGCCGCCCTGCGAGCCGCCGATCAGCTTGTCCGCGCTGCTGGTGATCAAGTCCGCGCCGGTGCGCAGGGAGTGGGGCAACGTCGGTTCAGGGGCGAAGCCGAAGCGGGAGAAGTCGATCAGCGGGCCGGCTCCCACGTCGTCGATCATGATCAGCCCGCGGGCGTGCGCGAGTTGGACCAGCGGCGTCAACGGCACCTCGGCGGTAAAGCCGCTGGTCTTGTAGTTGCTCGGGTGGACCCGCAGGATGGCGGCCGTCTGTTCCGTGATCGCCCGTTCGTAATCGCGGAGGTGGGTCTTGTTGGTCGTTCCCACCTCGACCAGTTTCACGCCGGCGGCGGCCATCACTTCGGGCAGCCGGAACGAGCCGCCGATTTCGACCAGTTGGCCGCGCGAGACGATCACTTCCCGGCCGGCGGCCACCGTATTCAGCACGACCACCGTGGCCGCGGCATTGTTATTGACCACCGTCGCCGCTTCGGCGCCCGTCAGTTGCTGCAGCAGCCATTCGATCCGTTCGTCCCGTTTCGAGCGTTTGCCCGTGGCCACGTCGACTTGCACCAGGGAGTAGCCGGACAATTCCTGCTGGATCTGCCGGATCGCCCGGGCCGGCAGGACCGCCCTGCCCAGGGCCGTGTGCAAGATGATGCCCGTGGCATTGATCACCCTGCGGTAGTGCGGCCCCGACAGCGCTCGCATCCGCCGGTCGACATGGTCCATGATCGAGCGCCGCAACGACTCCTTGTCGGGGGGCTCGACGGCCTGCGACGCCACGACTTGGCGAACGTGACCCACCGCCGCGCGCACCGCGTCTACGAGCATCCGCCGCGGCACTCCGGCAGCGTGCCAAGCCGCTTCGGTTTGCTGCAGAACGGCAGCCACGGAAGGGATGTTGCGCAACAGGTCGCGAGGGGGCGATGTCATGGCGCGTCAGCATGGGTTCCGAGCGCCGAACGGAACCGGACCGGGTTTCGACGTTTCCAGGCCCATGGAGCCGCGTTCGGCGCCCGCGGCCCACTTCGCACGCTGTTGATCGTAAAACGAGCGTCAAGTATTCTATGTCGATGCGGTGCGGGGCACAATCAGAGTTCGGGCACGTGCTGTGGCGGCCAACCCGCTGCGCACGCCGAGGGGCGTGTGCGGCGGATCGGCCAAGACCATCCTGGCCGCCGAAGAGCACCTGCCCGCCAACTCGCCGCCTTGATGGCTGCCGATTCCCCTCCGCTGACCGGCTGCCAACTGTTGGCCTTCAAGAACAGCATTTCGATGAGCGCCAGTTGCTGTGGCGGCGAACGGGACGCGGGGATTCGGACGTCAGGCGGAAAGCCGGCGGTGGTCGAGACGCAACAGAAATTTCACGATTTCCTCAAGTCAGCTAATGCGCCGGGGGCGCTGGACGCGCGGACCAAGCGGGCCGTGGCCATCGCGCTGTCCGTCCTGGCCCGCTGCGAGCCGTGCGTGAAAAGCCACGTCAAGAAGGCACGCGACGAAGGTTTCTCGCAAGAGGAGATCGACGAAGCCGCCTGGATGGCCGTCGAATTCGGCGGCTGTCCAGCGATGATGTTCTACAACGAGACGAAAAAGTGACGCCTTCGGGCAGCGAGTCGCAACTCTAAACCACGCACCACGGCGCCTGCGGACGCTGGCACACCTGGGGTGTCACGCCCGCCTGCAGGGCTGAGATCGCCTGTTCGGCCTTCTGCACCTGTTCCGCGCCGTCATGGATTTCTAACCCGACCTGGAAAACGGCGCTGCCGCCCGCGTCCAGTTTGACCACTCGGCCCTGCCGGCCTTCATACGTCCGCGGGTTGGGGAAGTTCGTGCCCGGCTCCAATCCGGTCACGTAGCCGTCCGCCGCCGCGCCGGTGTTTTTCCACAGCGTGAAACAGGGCAACTGCTTCGTGTTCATGTGGACTCCGACGCCCCGCGTGCCAGCCGCGTTCTTCAACAGCGCCGGCGACCAGCCTTGGGCGTCGGGCACCAACTGTAGGAAGTACACCTGTTCGGCGAACCCCGCGGACTCCGGGCCATACACGTCCCACGCCGCGACCCCCTCGGCGGCCCGCGCATCGCGGGGCATCATCTTTTGGAAGGCCGCCACGAAGCGAGAATCGGCGTCCAGCAGCGGCTTGCCGAAGTTGATGTGGTACAGCAACTGGACTTCGGTCGGGCTGCCGGAGACATTCTCGACCTCGTCGCGGATTCGCAGATGGCTTTCGCCCAACCGCGTGCTGATCCGACTGGTCATCCGCAGATTCCGGCACAGGAACCGTGTCTCCTCGACGACGCCCGTCACGGCGATCTCGCCCGACTCGTCGTCCACCTCGACTTCGACTCGACGCGCGGGCCGATTGGCAATCCGTCCGTGCAGCGGATACCGCAGGCGTCCCTGCTGGTCGAAGTCGGGAGCCCCATTGCTTTCCAGTCCGCACCGCACCAAGAGTTCATCGAAGCCATCCAGCCAGCCCAGGCCACTCGGCTCCATCAAGGGCACGAACTGCGGGTGGACGGGGCCCCGGACCGGAGATTGCCAGCCGATTTCCTCGCCGTCCAGCCAGGCCTTCCACAGCCCCATGCCGCGCGTCGGCAGGACGGAGAACGACAGCCGCCCGTTATCGACGTGGACGACGTCCACGCCCTCGCTCAGGCCGCCACGCAGCCGGGTCTTGCGCACCGTCCAACCCGGCAGGCGGCCACCGATGTTTCGCGAAGAGAAGTCGAGCGAGACCACGCTAATACCCAGATCCGCAGCCGTCAGCATCCACTTGTGTACCGCCATGTTCCAGCTCCTACGCTCGTTGCGTTCACGATCTTGAACAATACAATTACTCGGTCTAGCTTGACTGTTGTTCAGGAACCGAGGAATCCGACATGCTGCGATGGTATGCGTCCGCCGAGCTGTTTGCAATCGGGCTAGTGGCGGCCGGCCTGGTCCGTGCGGAAAACTGGCCCTGCTGGCGGGGCCCGCGCGGAGACGGCACCAGCGAAGAAAAGCAAGTGCCGCTGCGCTGGGACGGCGTCAGCGGCGAGAACATCGTCTGGAAAACGCCGCTGCCCGGCCAAGGGCATTCGTCGCCGATCGTCTGGGGCGACCGATTGTTTCTGGTGTCGTGCGTCGAGGCGAGTCAGAGCCGGATCTTGTTCTGCGTGGACCGCAAGTCCGGCCAAGTCCTCTGGCAGCGGACGGTGATCAGTGCTCCGCTGGAAAGGCGGCACAATCTGAACAGCTATGCCTCCGGCACACCGGCCACGGACGGTGAACTCGTCTACGCGACTTTCCTGGAACCCGACTTTGGCAGCAAGAAAGAGGCGACGCCCGGCAACCTGGTCGTCGCTGCGTTTGATACGGCGGGAAATCCGCGTTGGCTGGTGCGGCCGGGACGGTTCTCCAGCGTCCACGGCCTCTGCAGTTCGCCGGTGCTGTTCGAGGACAAGGTCATCGTCAACGGCGACCACGACGGCGATTCGTACATCGTCGCCCTGGATCGCAAAACGGGCGAAATCCGCTGGAAGACGCCGCGCCCAAACAAGACCCGCAGCTACTGTACGCCGATCATCCGCGAAATGCTCTACGGAGTACACCCCTCCTCAACCTCGATCGAGTGATCAGGCTCCGCGAGGGGATTTTTTTGAATCTATCAGGCAGGTCGCTCACATCTTGCGGATTATACCGCTTCGACCTCGATCACGTTCACCTTTCTGGAGTCCATCCGGGAAGCAGCCAAACCGGGCACGCAGTACTTTATCTCGCGCTTTCGACAGAAGAATTCCAACTTGCGGACCCAGTTCGAGCGAATTATCAGGCGAGCTGGCGCGGAACCCTGGCCTAAGCTGTTCCAGAACCTTCGGGCATCCCGTGAAACTGAACTCGCCGAAACGTACCCGATCCACGTCGTGTGTGAGTGGATCGGAAACAGTCCCAAGGTCGCCGAGGACCACTACCTGCAGATGCGTGAGGAGTATTTCCGGCGTGCGGTGACCGAAGGTGGTGCAACAGGTGGTGCAGAAGTGGTGCAAAAGCTGGTGCCGTCAGGGAAAGCACCAATTCGCACGGATTCGCAAGAAACAAAGAAACCATCGGGACTTGCGACGCAAACCGTTGCGATCCCGATGGTTAGGTTTTGGCGACTAGCACCCCCTAGGGGAGTCGATTTATCGAAATCGGAAGTTGTTTCGGTATAACGACTTACAAAATCGCTCACCCCACAATTCGCCCCAAATTTCGCCCAAATTCGCCCCAAAATTGCCCCACCCGGATATCGCCGTCCAACGGACGCCGAATGTGCGTTGCCCATGTGACAAGTGGGACGCTGAATTGCCGATTCTCCAGCAGATCGCTCATGCAAGACTTGGCAGCGATCCCCGCCCGCCGACAGATGTCCGGGAACGGGCCGACCACAAGTTCGTCGGCACCGCCTTCGGCAGCCGCCAACTACCGCCCCGCCGCACTGGCCTGCTCCGTGCCGACATCGCTCTGTACAAATCCAGCAGGGCGGTCATGGTGGCGGACAGCGGACGGCCCCGAGGCTGGACGATCTTCACAGGCGAGTAGACGACATGGCGGATGCCCACCTCATGGGCGAAGTCCACAACTTGCTCCAGGTCGGAAATTGCCTGAGCCTCGGTCAAGCCGAAGTCGGCCATGCTCCGCTTCCCATCCAGTGGCACATCAAAACCAAGCTTCAGCGACTTGGTGCCAGGGCCAAGATTCGCCCGTTCCTGCGAAGTCCTCCCCAGTCTGCGGCAGGCCGAATGGTGATCGACATCGGTCATGATCGCCACGGTGAGTTCTTTGACATCCAGGCGGACGACGATGCCAATGTTGAAGTTCTCGACGTGCAGCCCAGGGACCGGCACCTGCTCTTGATGATCCGCCGTCCCAACCAGCGTGCTGGCCTGCCTGACATCAAGGACAAATTGCTCTGCGGCCACGACGAGCGACACTGGTTCGTTGCGGGAGTTCCCGAAAAGGCACGGTGTGGCACCCGGATCACTCCACGATCTGGCTCGACAGCTGGCACCGGGTTGAAATGAACACCGAGAACCAGTCCAGGGCGATGGCGTCGGTGGCGTTCCTGGATTGAAACCGATGGAAATTCTGTAGAATAGACACCACTGCGGCCGTGCCGCAGGGGTGTTTTTGTTGACGGGCAAGCACAAGGGCAGTTGCGATGGGCGCATCACATGGCGATTTCATCAAGTACCCACGGACGCCCCACCTGTTTGGCTCCAAGGGAACGGATGACGACAAGCACCTGGGCGAGGCTGAGTCCAACCGGTTCATCGCCGACGACTCGCTGATCGTCGAGGAGAAGATCGACGGCACGAACGTCGGCATTCACTTTTCGGACGACGGCGAGCTGGTGCTGCAATGTCGGGGCCACCTCATCACGGAGGGGATGCACCCGCAGTACGATCTGTTCAAGCAGTGGGCGACGGTCAAACGGTACGCCTTGGAGCAGCGGCTCGAAAACCGCTTCCTGCTGTTCGGGGAGTGGATGTACGCTCGGCACTCCGTCCACTATCGGCAACTGGCGCACTACTTCTTCGAGTTCGACATCTACGACAAGGAAATCGAGGCGTTCCTGGATCTTGAGCGACGGCTGGACCTGCTGGCGGGAGCCGGGATCGAGACTGTTCCCGTCATTCACTCGGGGGCGTTGAAGCGATCCGAACTGGAAGCCTTGATCGGGTCGTCGAAGTTCGACAGCCAGTTCGAGAACCCGGTGACGCATCGGACTGACAACTTGATGGAGGGGCTGTACCTGCGAACCGAGGCGGACGGTATCGTTACGGGCCGGGCCAAGTTCGTGCGGTTCGAGTTTGTGGAGAAGATCAAGCAGAGCACGCATTGGCAGCACCAAGCGATGGTGCCGAACCAGCTTGCGGACGGCGTGGATATCTGGTCATGAACTGGCAAGAACTCAAACAGGCATCGCTCGACGACGTTTTGGCCTGGGCGGAGTCGCAGCCCTGGTGCCGGGCGATGGCGGACTGCGCCCAGGATGCCCAGTGGCATTCCGAAGGCGATGTCTGGACGCACACGAAGATGGTGTGCCAGCAGCTTGCCGGGCTCAGCGAATGGCCGACGTTGACTTCCGATGAACGAACGGCGCTGACCTTCACGGCATTGTTTCACGATGCCGCCAAGCCCTTGACCACGGAGGCCGATCCCGAAACCGGTCGGATCACCTCGCCGAAGCACGTCGTCAAGGGCGAACACCTGACTCGTGGAGTCCTTCGTGACCTGGGCTGTGACTTGGCAACTCGTGAGGTGATCGCCCGGCTCGTTCGCTACCACGGTCGGCCGGCGTTTCTGCTGGAACGGTCTGAGCCCATTCATGAAGTCGTCCGATTGTCATGGCTCGTCAGCAATCGACTTCTGTACTTATTCGCCTTGGCCGACACCCGTGGCCGAGATGCCGACTCCATGACCCGGCCCGAGGAAAACCTGCATTACTGGAAGTTGTTGGCGGAAGAAAACGCCTGCTACGAGCAGCCCTATCCGTTCGCCAATGACCATGCCCGGTTCTTGTTCTTTCGCCAGCGGAAGCCGAACCTGCATTACGTTCCCCACGAGGCTTTCGCCTGCCGGGTGACGGTGCTGTCCGGTCTGCCCGGCAGCGGCAAAGATACGTGGCTGTCACGGAACCGGAGCGACCTGCCCGTTGTCTCGTTGGACGACATCCGTGGGGAACTGGATGTCGAGCCGACCGACGATCAAGGAAACGTGGTGCAACTGGCCCGTGAGCGGTGCCGGGAATTCCTGCGGTCCAAGACGGCGTTCGCATTCAACGCAACCAACATTGTGAAGCAGACCCACCAACGCTGGATTGGCCTGCTGGCCGACTACAACGCCCGCATCGAATTGGTCTACGTCGAGCCGCCGTTTGACCGGCTGCTGCGCCAGAACAAAAGCCGGAAGGCCCCCGTTCCTGAACAGGTGGTGCCCAAGCTGGCATCCAAGTGCGAACCGCCGACGTGGACCGAATGTCACGCCTTGATGATGATCGACGGAGAAGCCAAATGACCGACGACACTCGGATCAAGCAGGTGATCGTCATGCGTCACGACTTGAAGACCCGCCGTGGCAAGCAGATCGCCCAGGGTGCCCACGCCGCCATGTCGTTCATTTGCCGCCGCTTGCAGGAGCGGGGCTCCGTGTCGCTCGGCGACTTCACGGACGCTCAGCGAGCATGGCTCGCCGGCTCGTTTGCCAAGGTCTGCTGCCGGGTGGACAGCGAAGAGGAACTGATGCTGATCCATGACAAGGCGTTGGAGGCCGGGCTGGAAGTGCATCTGATTACAGACAGCGGCAGGACGGAATTCCACGGCCAGCCGACCCGGACGTGCCTTGCCATCGGCCCCGACGGGGCCGACAAGATTGATGCGATCACGGGCCACCTTCAGTTGTTGTAGTGGAAGTCCACATGAAGCTGAACCACCACGCCGCCCGCGGCGCCGATCCGCCGCTCCCGGCCAACTGCGCCGCGTCCAGTCCCACAATCGACCAGCGGTTTTCGGCGGCTCCTCCAGTTCCCTGTCGCCGTGGAATCCCGGTCCTAACGTTGAAGGCGGCGGGCATCGATGTGGACGACGAGGACTGCGCTCGCGGAAAAGTCTGGAAATTCGGTCCCGGCGTCCGGAGTACGCACAAGGTGACGGCATCTGCAACCGAGTTGATCGCGCTGTCGCTCAGTCGCGATCTGCTGTACCCGTTGGCCGGCACGCCGTTCTGGCTGGGGATCGAGTCGTTTTGGAGCAAACTTCGCGACCAGCTGCCGGACGCCGTCTGGGACCACTACGAGGCCTACCGCGAGGTGCTGTTCGTGCGCGGCGTGCCGGCCAAGTCGTACAAGCAACAGCACGGCACGTTGCAGACGCTGCACCGCTGTATCCAGGAGCACCGCGTGGCCGAGATCGAGTACCAGCCGACTGGCAAAGACCCTCGCCGCCGCAGGATCGAGCCGCACGCGGTCGTGTTCTATCAGTCCAGTCTGTACATCCTGGCGGCTGCGTCCGAGATTCCCGCCGGCCGCCCCGACCGCATCCGCCACTGGAAACTGGACCGCTTCCTCCGCGCGACGGCCTTGGACGAATGGTTCAAGCGACCCGCCGATTTCGATTTGGAGAAACACCTGGGGCAAAGCCTGGGGATCTTCGCCGGTTCGGGCAAACCCCGCGATTTCCGCATCCGGATCAGCGCCCGCGCGGCACCCTGGGTCACCGAAGACCCCTGGCATTCGGACCAACAGGTCGAACGGCAGATGGACGGCGGCGTCATCCTGACCGTCAAAGCGGCCCACGAATTGGAAATCATCCCCCGCGTGCTCAGCCTGGGCCACGAAGCCGAGATCCTCTCCCCGGCCAGTTGCCGCCGCGCCATCGCCCGCATGATCCGCGCCATGGCCAGCCGCTACGTGGACGTGCCGATGGATCCTGCGGATAGTTGACTTCGCGCGAAGGGGGCTTTATGGTCATGAAAGCCAACACACCCCAAGGAGCAACCGGATGAGCGCCAAGTCGAGATTGGCCAGTCGTCGTCAGTTCTTGGGTCACGTCTCCGCTGCCGGACTGGCGGCGTCCTTGCTGTCCGGCGCGACGCGAGCCGCCGACGCGCCGGCGGCGGCCGTGAAGGTCGCGGTGCTGACCGGCGGCCACGCTTACGACGTGCCCAATTTCGAGAAGCTGTTCCAATCGCTCAGCGGCATCCACGCGACTATTCAGACCATGGAGGCGTTTTTCGCTTTGTCGGCCGCCGAACGGGACGCCTACGACGCGCTGTTGTTCTACCACATGCTGATGCCTGTCCCGACTGGGGCAGCCAAGGAAGCCTTGGAGCACCTGGGCAGCACCGAACAGGGACTGTTGGTGCTGCATCACGCCCTGTTGGCTTACCCGAAATGGCCTGTCTGGTCCGAGATCGTGGGGATCGCCGACCGCAAGTTCGGCTATCACCACGATCAGCAATTGCACATCCACGTGACCGGCGTCCGGCACCCGATCACTCAGGGCCTGAAAGACTGGGACATGATCGACGAAACGTACACCATGGCCGACGCCGGGCAAGGCAGCGAGATCCTGCTGACCACGGACCATCCCCAGAGCATGAAAACGATCGGCTGGACTCGGCAGTACAGGCAGTCCCGCGTGTTCTGCCTCGAGTCCGGCCACGACAATCAAACTTGGGTCTCGCCCGACTTCCGCGAAGTGCTCCGCCGCGGCCTGCTGTGGTGCGCGCGGAAGATCTGACGCGACATCAGGTTCCAACCCCTGGCGACCGATGTCCGCTCGTCGGGCCTTCCGCCTCGACTACCGCCGCAGCGATTTGGCTGCACGTTGCCGGTGGTCGCTAGGCCCCGTATTCACTCGCCCTCGGCCTGGTTGTAAAGGCCTGTCCCCGACCACGTTTCGTTTGGGATCTGTGGCATAAACGGTCACAGCGCAAGGACCCGGGCTACGAACAGCACGAGGGACAGCGTGAGCACCCCGCCAAACATCCTCTGACAGTGCGGACACTTCATGGCCACGCTGCGCGTATCCTGCAATCTTGACGGCGATATCTCGCGTGCCAATTCCTCCTGCACGCTGGGCAAAATCTTCTGAAAGTACAAGTGCGACCACGCGACCACTCGGCCACCGAGATCGCCAGGGTCGAGGTGGTAGAAAAACGCACGGTGCCCCACATGCAGATGATAGCCGTGCTTCTCCCTCGACACGAAGATCTTGGGCTTCGTCACATATCGGACGCCCTGAAAATAGAACCCGCTCATGCGCAACGCCAACACCTCGTCGCGGGCCAAGGCCAGCAAGTCCGGCCACTCCAGCAAACGGATCAACTGCTTGTGCGACGTGAACTCGAAAACCGTGGCCCCCCCTATTTTGTCCAATCCGTTGTGGCACGTCCGCGGCACGACTGCCAGAAAGGCCACCGCTTCCGCTGCCGACAAGGACATGCGGGCCAGCAATTTCGAGATGGCCGCCGAATCATTCGTCAACGCCGCAACCTCGTTCGCCGTATGGCCGCGTTCCAGACACTTCTCATAGAAACGAACCAAGAAGCGCCTCCACAGCAGCGGTCTCGCATGGGCGAGCAAGGGCGAGTGATGGATTGCTAGGTCCAGGCAAGCCAACGGAAGCGTTTTGCCCAGGCAATCGTTGAGCACCTCTTCCAGCACGGACGAAGATTGCCCGCCGGAATCATCGAGGCTCAGTTGATCGACAATCAGCAGGCGATACAGCCAGCCCACCGCAGCGTGGGGGACGCGGCCTTCGGATGCGAATCCACGCGCGAGGCCGAGGCATCGTCGAACGATGCGGTGGCGCTTCTTGGCGGTCTCTTGCTGCACGCGCCGCTCCATGAGGCTCGTCGAGGCCTGGTGATCCAGGGGCCATCGCTGTTCCCACCAAGTCGCGCTCGCACGGGCCAGGCCGGCCACAAAGTTGAAGTGCTCCGCCGAAGCTTTGGTGGAGAGCAGTTCTGGCACCACCAACAGCCAAGCGGCTTCCTCGGCCGAGCTGATGCTGGGCCTGAAGATCCACCATGCCGCAGCCGCGGCGATGGGGCCGAGCAAGCCCAACACGAACATCGGGATGAGCAGGTTTTGGCCGGTGATCAACTGCAGCAATACGCACGCGGCGAAACCAACGACGGCAACGGCGCCGGCCAGCAAGCTTGCCCCTTGGCTTGTCAAGACCAGATTGGGAACCGGGAAATGCTCGCCAAAGGGTTTGGCGTCGATGTCCAAGTGTAAAAAAAGTCTTGTGCGGCGCTGGTGAATGCGGCACACAGGGGACGTCAGGTTCCCGGCCGCATCGATGCTCACCGGGACGGGATCCCATTGCTCGGGGGGCGCCGTCAACTGATGGCAGTTCGGACACGTGATCGGCTGCTGCCGGCTCGGCGCCGCCGGTTCGGCCCGCTTGTGGGGGGACGGCCGAGTTGGCGTGACGGCAGCCGCCGGGGACTCTTCCCGCGTCATCTCATCCGGCAGGGGGAGTTCGTCCAACTCCTCCGGCACGGCGGCCTCCTCGGCCAACGCCGGCGATTCCCCCAGCTGTTCCGCCTCGGCCGCGGCCAGTAATTGGGCAAGATCGTGCTCGCTCCAACGTGTTTCCCGCAGTCGCGCGCCCGTCGTCGAGGTTTCGAAGAAACGTGTCGTACCGCTGTCCAGCGCCTGGTCGTATTCGGCTTTGGCGAGGGACGATGTCAAACAGACGCACGCACGGGCGATCTCGTTCAGCAGTTGCGTCCCCAGTTCCCGGTGCTTGAAACACTTGGGACGAATGCGCCTGATTCGCTCGTCGGCCGCACTCTTGATCAAAGCCAGGTCCGGCTCGCCGCGCTCCAGCCCCAAGAGCGTGTAGTAGTCCGGGGGACATAGCGATTGCGGGATCCCCAGCCACTTTTCGTAGATCTCCGAAGGTACGGTCGGGGAAGAATTCATCATGTGCAGACCGTGCTCGTTCAAGGTTGCTCCGAGGCAGCCGCATAGACATCCCAAAGCTTGACCATTGTGTCGGCGCCGCCCGTTGCCAGGACCGAGTTGTCGGGACTGAAGGCAACCGCCTGCGCAGCGGTGCTGTGGGCCTTCAGTTCGAACAGCAGCCGACGGCCGGTCATGTCCCAGATTTCGACCGCGCCATCGAGAAGGCCGGCGGCCAACACAAACCCATCGGAACTGAAGCCGAGCGACCGTACCGCGCTTCGCCGGTTGCGAAGGCTCTCTTGGAAGGCGCCCGTTGCGGGATCCCAGAAGTGGATGCCCGTTGCCGTTCCTGTGACAACGGACGTCCCGTCCGGACTGAACAGCAGGCAATTCGCAGAACCCAAGTCCTGCTGAAATTTACAGCGCAGGTTTCCGGTTTCGAAGTCCCAGAAGCCGACGGAGGTCGCGAGCGTCATGCCGTCGGGACTGAAGGCCAGCGCCTTCGTCGGGCCGGCAACGTTCCTCACGAACTTCCCGGCTTCGACGTCCCACACTTTGACGCTCGCCCCCTTGTATCCCGCCGCCAACACCGGCGCATGGGGCTGAAAGGCCAGTGCCGTCACGACGCCGCCAACCAACCAAGTCTTTTGAAGAACTTGGCGAAGTTTTCCTGTCGTCACATCCCACAGCTTCGTCGTCGTGTCTTCTCCGGCCGTAGCGAAAAACGCGCCGTCAGGGCTGAAGGCTGCCGAAGTGAGGTGCGTCTTGCGGCCGCGTAACACCTCTCTCTGGCTGCTCGCTGGGTCCGCGCTGTCTTCCAGGGTGGCCCGCAGAAGACCGGTCACAAAGTTCCAGATGCGTGTGGTCCCGTCGTGTCCCGCCGATGCCAAGAGCACTCCCTGCGGATCGAACGCCAGGCAGCCGACCGCCCCTTTCTGCTCCCGAAGTTCCCGCTTCAGTCGAATGGTTGGCGGCGGCGAAACGTCCGCGGCGATTTCGGCCCGGCGTCCGAATTCCGCAACGCGGCGCATGGCCTCGACCGCCGTTAATTTCTGGATGGCGACGATTTCCGGGGCCCGCGTGGCGGCCTGCCTGAGAGACTCGTCATAGGCCCCTTTCCGGTCGCGATCTGTCAGGCAGACACGGGCCATGGCGATCTCGTTCAGCAAGCGAGTGCCCACTTCGCGGTGCTTGAAACACTTGGGACGCACCAGCTTGATCCGTTCGTCCCCCGCCCGCTTGATCGTCTCCAGGTCGGATTCGTACAAGGGCAAGCCGAGCAGGACGTAGTAGTTGGGCGGGCATGCGTCGGATGGAATGCCCAACCAGTTCTCGTAGATGTCCGGAGGTACGGAGGCGGCGGGATTCATGATAGGCAAGCCTTTGTTCATTCGATTTCGATTCCAGCCAAGGTAGCCATGGACTCCGTGACATCTTCCGGCGTCATGCTCTCTTCCACATTCAACTCCAGATGCACCTCGACAGGGTCTCTGCCGCCGCTGGGTTCCAGGACACCCCGCACGCGCAGCAAGCCATTCTGCTGGAAACCAAAGGTCACGTGAACTCTGGCGCCGGCGAGCAAATCGGGTGGCAAGTCCGGCATCCGGACCTCGCCCAATCTCACACAGTCTTCCGGGTCCGGCAGTTCACCTTGCAGGACCACCAAGCGAATGCGGTTCGCGCCGGGCATGACCGGATAGGACTTCGTGGCCTCTGTCTCGGTGGGCTCGTTGGCGCGGATGAGGACGTCGTTGACGTGGGCCTGCCGTTTGCGGCTGAGGGCGAGCAAGCCTAAGGCGTGCGAGTTGACGGTCTTCACCCTGACGCCTCGCATGCTGCGATCGCCGGCGCAGTAGGCGGCATACAGCGCGGCGCCCTGCGACACCGCGGTGTCGGGCGGCAGGCTGACGTCCAGATGGCGGCCGACCTCACGTTCCAACATCTTGCGGACCATCGGCATGCGACTCGATCCGCCGACCAGCAGGACGAACGACAAATGGCCGTAGCGCATATCTTTCTTTTGCAGCATCGACTCCAAGGTCGCTCGCGTCCGGTCGATCAGATATTGCGTCAAATTCTCGAAATCGCCGCGTTTGATTTCGACGAGATGTCTCTGTTCGCCGCTCTGCAATTCAACGGAAGCACGCGGACGCTCGGACAGGATGATTTTCGCCTCGCGGGCCTTGGTCAGCAGCTCTTGCATCAGCTCTGCGCTATGTTGAGGGTTGGTAGCGAAGGCGCGGACATATTCGTATACCAGGTGATCGGCCAGCGCCTTGTCCCAGTCTTCGCCGCCCAACTGCGGGTCGCCGTCGGTGGCGAGCACCTGAAACGTATTGTCCGATCTGAGTTGCATCAGGGTGAGATCGAAGGTGCCACCGCCCAGGTCGTAGATCAGAATGACTTCATCGCCGAAAATCTGGTCCAGGGTTTCGTCGCCCCCGAAGCCCCCGCCTCTTCCCTGGCGGATGGTGTAGCCGTAGGCCAGAGCAGCGGCCACGGGCTCGTCCACAATGTCCCGCACCTTGACCCCGGCGATTTCGCCCGCGTGTCGGGTGGCGCGGCGTTTCACCTCGTCGAAGCTGAAGGGAACGGAAATCACAACTTCTTCGATGGGTCCGATCTTGGCCGCGGCCTGCGCGATCAGCTTCTTCAGAATCATGGCGGACAGCTCCTCCGGACGAAACTGCTTGTCGCCCGTCGAAAACAGCCAATCCCGCCTGCCGATGTGTGGCTTGAAAGCCCGCGCGACCTGGGCAGATTCGACCAGGGCGTAATCCAAGGCGGCGTTGCCGACGACGATTTCCGACGGCGATGCGAAGTAGATCGCCGAGGCCAGTTCGAAACTGCCGTCCTCCAGACGCAACGTCTGGACGCGGCTGTGCTCGTCCACATAGCTGATCGCCGAAAACGTCGTGCCCAGATCGATGCCCACGGGATAACGTTGTTGAGACATGCCTGTCTGTGTCCTCTTGTTCAGGTGATTTCCATCATCTCGACCAGCGCTCTTGCCCGCTGGACCTCGTCCGCATTCATTCCGTGGGTCGGGACGATGGTCGCCGTCGCCCGTTTCACCACGTGTGCATGATTTTGAGGATCATGCACGGTCGCATCGACGTCCAGCTTGCCGTCCTGGCGGCACACCAGGCGGACGTTGACCAACCAATGGCCCGTGCCGCTGGGTGGCAACCCCTCGACGACGACCTTCCCGATGAGAGCACAATCCCGGGGGTCGGCGGACTCGCCGTCACAGATCACAATCGAACAGTCCTTTTGGCCGGGCTTGGTGCGGAAGACGTGCCGGCCGACGGCCGGCAGCGGCGTGTTCTTGCGGATCAACGGGTGCGCCACGAGTTCTTTCCCGCGCGGTTTGGCGATGACTCGGTAGGAAAGCGAATTGACGTTGACGACGCGCACGCCTTTTCGACCCTCGTGGGGCCTGAGAAGGTTCGCATAGAGAGCCGCGCCGTGGGCGATGGCTTCGTCCACGGATAGGTCCTGCTGCGGGCGTTTGCCGGCGAGCGTCTCCAGCATCTGGTGGATCATGGGCATGCGTGTGGAACCGCCGACGGTCAGCAGCGTGTTCACATCAGGCCAGCCAATCCCCGCCTGTTCGATCACCAATTCGACAGTGCCCCGCGTCCGGTCCAGGAGATCTCTGGTCAATTCCTCGAACGTCTGCCGCGTCGCCTTGAGCACCAGGCGATGCGAACCGAAAACGCACGGCACCTTGGCCGTTTCGCGCTGGGAGAGGGCGATCTTGGCGGTTTCGGCCAATTGCATGAACTCGACTTCGCCCTGTCTGGTCGCCAACGGATCGACCCCCGTCTGTTGGTGGAACTGGTCCGCCAAGTAGTCCCGCAGGCGGGTGTCCCAATCAACCCCGCCCAATTGGACTTCGCCATCCGTGGCGAGGGTCCGATACTCCTCACCGTGCGTGATCTGCAGGAGCGTCACATCCATGGTTCCACCGCCCAGATCGAATACCAGGATCCGTTCGTCCGCACCCGCGCAAGCCCCCAGACGTCCGGCGTGATAGGCGTACGCCAAGGCCGCGGCCGTGGGTTCGTTGATCAGGTCGATCACGTTCCAACCGGCGACCTCGGCCGCCGCGCAGGTCGCACGGCGACGAGCCTCGTCGAAATACGCAGGCACCGTGATGACCGCCCCGGCGACCTCTCCCAGACGGCTCTCCGTGTCCCGTTTCAGCCTCCGCAAGACCAGCGCGGAAAGCAACTCCGGTCGCCAGCTGCGGCCGTCGACCGGGCGGGGGTACTGGCCTTCGCCCATATAGCGTTTGAAGGACTCGGCAAACTTGTCGCTGTGCTGCCGGCCGATCTTGCCCGCCTCGCGTCCCACCAGCACCGACTGTTCCTCGATCAACAACTTGGAAGGGGTCGCGACTTCGCCCTCGAAATTCACGATCGAATTGGGGATCCCCGCGTGGTCCACGTAGGCCACCACGCTGTTCGCCGTGCCCAGGTCGATTCCGACCCAACGCGATTCGCCAAGCCGTCCTGTCACCATAGACTGCTCCTAAGACATGCCGCTCACCCGACTCACTCTTGGATCCGCTTTAGAAGCGCCGAAAGTCCCGCCTGGATCTCGGCCACCAAAACCGTATTACGTTCCACACTTTCTGCGATTTGAACGGCTTGTCGGTACTGCTCTACGGCATGCTGATGCCGGCCGGCCTTCTCCAGGCACTTGGCCAGCAAATATCGGCCCCGAGAACAATCCTCCCGTTCCAGCCCGCGGCGATAGGCGTGTTCGGCTTGCTGGTAGTCTTCCATCGCGGCATGACATTGGCCGTGCAGAAACCAGACTGAACCGCTGGGAGCCACGCGCAGGGCCTTGGCATTTTCTTCCAACGCCCAGCGGGGAGATCCCTCCAGGAAAAAGATCTCGGCCCGGGCGTGGTGGACGAGCGGATTGCCAGGATCGAGTTCGAGGGCCCGGTCCAAGGCGTCGTAGGCGTCAGCCAGCCGATTCTGCTTCTGCCACTGCAGGGCGTCTTCCACCCGAGTCCGCACCATGTCTTCAGGCCAGTTGCAGCTTTCCAATTCCGCGATCAGTTCCTGCATGCTGCGCGGCCGGGTGAAGGGATCGGGCTGCAGCGTCTTCACCAGAAAGGCCTCCAGTTTCCTCGTCATCAGCGGGGCGCGGGGACGCGCACCCAACACGCCGCCAAAGGTCGGCGGCGCCTCCGTTTGGATGAACGGCTGCGTGGCCTCCGGGTCGAGCGGTGGTTTGTCGGTCAGGCAACCGTACAGCACGGCGCCGATCCCGTACACGTCAGAACTCAGTGTGGGTGGCGACCGCCAAGCAAGGATCTCCGGGGCCAGGTACCCCGGCAAGTCGCCGCTGTTGCCCAACACCGCCTCGGGGGAGACCAATCCGACCAGCGGCCCCAGCCAGACATGGTCGATGCGCAGGCCGTCTTCTGCCGCAAACAGGTAACCGGGAGACAAGAAGCCGTGATAGATCCCCAACCGGTGCATGGCTTCGACTTGCCGGGCGAACTCCGCAATCCGCGCGACGAGTCGCTGGACTGCGGCGCCGTCTTGGGGTGGGGAACACCCTAGTCCGGGGGCCACATTCGGCGGCAGCGGCACGACTACGCCGACAACGTCCTCGGACTCGAAAAGATGTTCGGGGCAGAGCACATTCGGCACGGTCTGGAGCAAGCCAGCCAACCGGCTGCAGCAGAGTCCCGCGCGCTGCGTCGGGTACAGGTAGACGCGCACCGGCCGGGTGGTCTGCGTATCGAAATAGCGGTACGGGTCGCCCTTGGACTCGGGGGCTTTCTGGAACCGGAGGGGAACGGGATGCAAGCGGCGCGCACAGCGGCGCAAGTCTTCCAGCAGTTCGGCCGCCGATTGGTACCGCTGGGCCTCCTCCTGGCCGCGCTCCGCGTGGTAGTCCCACCACAGGCAGCGCATGATGGCGTCGCTCAGCGCCGCTGGCAGGTCAGGCGCGATTTCATGCGGCGGCTTGGGCATCTCGTAGAACCGATCCTGATGGGTCCGGAACGGGAACTCGCCCGTCGCCATTTCGTAGAGCACGATTCCCAAGGAGTAGATGTCGCTGCAGGCGTGCAGGCGGCCCCTCGAGTACTCCGGCGCCAGATACGGCGGCGTCCCGGCGGCCGTCACGGACTGGCTCAGCCGTTCGACCACCTTGCTGATCCCGAAATCGGCCAGGCGCACGGTGCCGTATTCATCGACCAGGATGTTCTCGGGCTTGATGTCGCGGTGGATGATGTGCTGGCCCGGCGATTCCTCGAATTCGTGCAACGCCCGCAAGCCGTCCGTTACCTGGATCGCCATATGGAGGACCTCATCCACAGGCAGCGCCTGGCCGTTCAGATACACGAACTCCTGATCGCGCATGCCCAATCGCCCCAGTTGGCTGCGCAAGTTCGTGCCGCCGAACTGCAAGACGAGAAACCAGCGGTCTTCGCATTTTTCGTTCCACTGGATGACATATTTGTCGACCGAGAGGAGTTGGATCAGGTTGGGATGCCGCAGGTACTGCGAGATCTTCGTCAGAATCTCCGCCTCGACCAACAGTTCCCGCGTCGCCGATTCGCTGTTGGGCAACTTGATCACCTTCGGCCGCTGGGATTCGAAGTTGTCCTTGACCAGCACCGCCCAGCCGAAACCGGTGGCCCGCTTGTTCAACAGTTCGACTTCGGTGTACTTCCCCGTGAAGTCGAAGAGAGCGGCGCGTTCTTCAGCAGACTCGTACATGCGACACCATTCGACGATTTCCGTTTCGTTACCTGCCGTACGTCTTTCCGCCGCTGGCCGCAGGCAGGTCGCCGGGCACGTCGCCCGCCGCCTCCGAAGGACTCGCGTCGGACCGCTCGTGGCCGGCCGGAGCCGCGGACGGATCGGCAAGCCCGGCGGCTTCGGTTCCTGCGACCGGCGGACTCGAGGATGCCGAAACAGCCGGGACCGTGGCAGCCTTCAGCGCGGGCGGTTCCACGCTGTCCGACCGGGGTGTTGCTCCCGCATCCGCCGCTACACCGGCGTCCGCGGCAGCCGGCTGGAGACAGGCTGCGGTGGACGCAGGTTCGTCGTGGAGCTTGTCGCTTTCGCCGTCCAAGCGGCGCCGGCAGCGCCGGAGCGAACGCCGCTGTCCGATGCTCAATCGAGCGTCCAACTGCCGCTCGATTTCTTGGACCACGGCGCGGATGTCACCGTCGCGGCAAAGGCCCTGCAGTTGCACCATCGCGTGCTCGGCCGCCTCCGGCGCATCGAGGCTCAGGTACAGGTAATAGGCAGCCGCGTTCAGGAAGGGCGGTTGCTTGGCCAGGCAGACCACGAAGGAACGGCGAGCCAAGTCATCCTCTCGCTGGCGGAAATGCTCCAGACCGGTCAGATAGTCGCACACCGCAGCGTCGGCCGCGGACTGCCGCAAGACGGCCCAGAGGCCGTCGTCGGACGCGTCCGCCGTTTCAAGTTGGATCACGGTCCGTCACAAGGCATCGCCTACAGGCGGAGTCAGCAAGCGGGCGAGAAAGCCACGCTGGCGAGCCAGGGCGGGGAGGCCCAAAAATTCGCGGGCCGAAGGCTTCACGTCGGCCGCGGAAGGCTCGCTGCTTGTCTCCTGACGGTCCGCGTCCGGCTTGGCTCGCGCCGCTTCGGCAGTTGCCAACTGGGCCATCGCGTCGTCCAGCGCCGCCGCTTCGTCGGCTGAGATCTTCCCGGAAAACAACTGGGTCAATTCCTTGGCGTCCTGGAAGCGGCCTAGGCGGACGAGCGAGCGAATCACATCCGCCCGACTCCGCTCGTCCAGCGGGTTCGACAGACTGGCTTGGACGAAGGACAGACATGCGCCCAAGTAGTCCTGACGACGAGCCAGGGCCAATCCGCGCTGCCGCAGGGTCTCGCCATAATAGGCGATTGTCCGCCAAGGCTGGAGCAACTCGCCGCACTCGCAAGCCCGATCGGTTTCCACCACCCGCCGTTGGCAGAGGGGGCACTTATCCATGGCTCAGGCCTCCAAGAAATCCAGAATGCTGATCGATTCCCGCAGGGCGTTAATCAACGCCACGTGCCCGGCACGGTCAACCCCGAAGCCGGCGCTGCCCTCCGGACCGATCGTCTCCAGACCGAGTCCCGCCACGCGGAGACACCCCGTGCTGCGTCCCTGAGGGTCAAAACGCGTGATGCGAACTCCGCTCTGGTCCATCACGTGGACCGATTCGTCTGGACCACCGCACCGGACTCGGGACGGGAACTCGACCGTCCCTTCGCCCGCGATGCTCCGCTGGAACTTGCCCGCTCCATCAAAGCACAACACCCGGTTCTGATTGGTGTCCGCGACGAAGATCCGCCCGGTCGGCGCGACTGCCACCGACATCGGTTCGTACAAACTGTCGGGCTCGTCAGAACCGTCGGCCGCCGCGAATTGATCCAGGATCCATTCCAATTCGCCGTTGGGGCGCAGTTTTACGATGCGATCGTTGTTGGTATCGGCGACGTACAGGCCGCCGGAGCCGTCCAGCGCGAAATCGCGCGGGTTGGCAAACGGTGTTCCGTCCGGCCCGGCGGCGAAGAACGAATCCAGCCAGCGGCCGTCGTAGCTGAACTTCTTCAGGGCGCCGGCCGCCGCGTCCAGCACGTAGAAGTTGTGCTCCCCGTCGACCGCCACACTGAACGGTTCCAGGACTTGGTTGTCGTCCGGCCCCTTGTGCAACTCGGCGATCACCGTGCGGCAGGCCCCCTCCGGCGACAACTCGCGGACGCGAAAACGGTCGGGCTGCGGCAGATCGACCACCAGCAGGTTGTTCTGAGGGGTGACCGCCAGGACCAGCGGCCGGACCAGCGGCGAGTGCGCCTCCGGCTTGATCTCCCGGATCAGCTTGAAGCGCGGCGTCGTCGCCGCGCCGAAGGAAGAACTCAGCTTGCTGGACCGCACGACTTGTTCCAGTCGCTCCAGAACCGCCTCGTCAGCGCGCTCGGATGTTTGCGGTGTCCGTTGCTCATCGTCCACGCGATCGCCTCCTTTACAAACCGTACTTTCGTTCCACCGACTCGACTAATGACTTCAATTCGTTTCCCGTCGTGACGATCCGTTCGCGGGTGCTCCGGGCTTCCGGGGAACCTTCGGCGGCGGCCGAATACTGTTCGCACAGGTCGATCAAGGCCTGCCGCTTGTGGTTGATTTTCGTGCGTTCATCGGGTCGGATTCGTTCTCCGCCCATGTTGAGGGCCGTCTCCGCTCGTTCGATCAGGTGCCATTTGTCCTTCGACAGACTTTGGGGTTTGAGCGTAATCTCATTACGCACGCTGGGGTCGTCCTTAAACCACCCTTTGAACGTCAGGTTCCGACTCTCGTCGATCTCGAAAACCAGGTTGCTGACGACGCGATCCAACTGGGTCTGCAGGCTGGCTCCCTGTTGCCGGGCTTGAGCCAGTTCCCGGCACTTCTGCAGGAACCGGTCGGGAAACTTGAAGCCTTCTCCGACGGCATAGCTCCCGCTCTGAGGATCGCTGGCAGCCGGTTCGGCAAACTCCAGGATGGGGGGGAGGATTTCGGCGTTCATCGAGGGTCTCCGTCAGCAATCGAATTGGATTCTTAGGGGGGCGGGCAGCGGAGCCTCGCCGCCCAGGTCAATGATTCGCGGATGCAAGCCTGCGACCTTGGCTGGTTCCCGCACGTGATGCTGCAGATCGGGCAGCACGGTAACGTGCGTGACGCGGATCGTACGCGGCTTGACAAGCCCCTCGACATTCGTGTCGGGCGTCGTCAAGCTTTCGGCCAGACTCTCGACTTGCTTCAATCCGATCCGCGGATCCAGGAGCCAGAAGTCAACCTTCACACGCTGGGCGGCAACACGCAGCTGATTGTAGGCCGATTCCAACTCCTGCTTGCGTTTGGAACGTTCGCTCACTGACAGGCTGCTTTCCTGCAGGTCGCGCTGCAATTTGTTGAACTGATCCCGAATCTCGGTCGCGGAGGCTTCCGGCTTCAAGCCCAGGACATCGTAGGGTGTCGGCTCGCTGTACGGGTCTTTCATAAGACAGCTCCTCCAGGTCCTTGTCGCGGATCGGATGGATTTCTCTTACCCCAGGGCTCTCTGCGCCTCTTCCACTTCGGCAATTTGGGTTCTGGCCCAGGCATAGGCTTTCTTGAAATCGGGATCCGAAGGCACCAAGTCGTAAGCCTTTTTGATCAAGTCTCGGGCGCTACGCATCGCACGCAATGCCTCCCGAACGTTACTCCGCATCGAGTCGCGGGCCAAATACCCCATGCCGCTCTCCGCCATCGCCTTGAACAACGCCGCCTGCAGGTTCAGCGTTTCCAACGCTCGATTCATCGCGGCGCATCCCTCGTTGAACCAAGGAATGGCTTTCTTCATCTTGTGGCCCTCGATCACCTTGTTGATCACCTCCCGCGCCTTCGGATTCCGGACGTTCTTGAGACAACCCTGCAAGGTGTTCAAGACGCCGTCGCTCAATTGGCCGGAGGGCAGTCGGTCGAGCAGGAAACCGTCGGCCGGCGTGAAGTCCGGCTTCCAGTCCCAGATCAGTTTCAGGTGGCGGGCCAGTCCCTTGGCGTCATTTCGGCTCAAGTAGTCGCCGGCATACTCGACATGATGGCCTGCCATCTCGGCGGGCAAGGCCTGGCGCAGAACGCCGACTTGGTCCTCCTTGAGCTGCTCTCGCCGTCCTCGCCCAGCGTTGTACGCGGACACGAAGCCGCTCCAGAAGCCGTCATTCGTCAAGATGTATTGTCGCCAGAACGTCAGGCACGTGCTCCAGTGCGTCTCGGCCGACGGGGCTCGCCCCTCGGATTGGCACGCGTGGCGATGATACAGGACCCCCAGGCTGCGCACCAGTTGCGGGGCATCTTGGCCCGTCCCGGTCAGCATGCCCCGGCACTGGGTGATGGCGGCGTCGAGTCTGTTGAGATCAAGCCGGGCCAGACTCCGGGCGAATCCCAGTGCCTCCTTGAACCGCTTGGCGTCAGCGTGCGAGGCATCGTAGCGCAGCGCCTGCGCGACGCTGTGTTCCGCCTTGTCGAGTTCTCCTTTGCGCACAGCCGCCGCAGCTGACGCCAAGAGGCAACCTATCAGCAGTCGGCCGACGTTGCGGTCCTGTTGTTGGCTGTAAGCCCGGGCCAGCGTCGCTGCCGCTCCCTCGTAGTCTCCGACTTCGGCCTGCATCAAACCGATCAGCACGTCGCCAAGTCCACGCGTTCCCTTCAAGTACTGCTGGGCGAGTTCGCCGGCCCGTTGTTTGTCGCCGGCCGCCGCGTAATAGGCCACGGCGGCCTGAGCCACGTCCGTCGGCGTGATGCGCTGGGATTTAACGATCAGTGGATGTTGCAGCAGGGGGACCAGTGTGTCTGCCGCTTGGGGCCAGTGCCGGTCTTTGGCCCAGGACATCGCCAGGGCGAAGCGCGCGGCGACCGCCAGCGTCTGCTCGCCGCCAGTCGCCGCGGGCTTGTCGAAGCTGGAGAGCAACTCTTGGAGATTTTCGCGGGCCTGCGAGCCTTGTTCCACCGCCTGGCAGCTCAAAGCCAGCGCCAACCGCGTCGGGAAATGGTGCGGCGACAAGGTCTGCGCCCTGGCGAGGTAATCGACAGAGGCGATGAGGTCGCCCTTCAGGGCATGGACAATCCCTGCCCCGAACGCCCAACGCAGCTCGTTCGGCGCCGCCGGACAACCGGCATCAAGCAGCTCGCATGCCCGGCGCAAGTTCGAGGCGCTCTTGACGTTAACCTCCAACAGACGCACGGCCTCGCGATAGCCGGCCTCGAGGTGCCAAGCCTGGACTCCGTCGGCTTGCTCGGGGCTGATCGGGCGGAGCAGTTTCTCGGCCTGAGCAAACTGCTTGCGAGCGGCCTCCCACTGCGACTTGCCGAAGTGCTCCCGCCCTGCCTGGTAGTAGCAAATCGCCAGGTTGAATCGAATCGCCTCCCGGTCCGGCTGCCGCTTGTGCAGTTCGACCAAGGGGGAGAGGGCTTCTCGAAAACGGCGTAATTGAAGGTTTGCCACGGCCATGCGGGCCAGCATCCGCGTCGAGACGCTTCTCCGCGTTTTCGCCGCCAGTTCGTAGCCATGCAGCGCGTCGACGTAGCGTCCGGCCTGGAACGCTCGATCGGCAAGGGCTTCGATCGCGTCCGGGTAGAAGTCGCATTCCGACGAGACGGCACCCATGGTCGTGCTGTCGCCCAGTTCGAGATCTGCCCAAGCCGAACCAAAGCGAGCACGCTCGTCCGCCGGATCGATCGCCAATGCCTGCTCGAAGTGCTCCTTCGCGGACTCAGCGTCACCGCGCAACAAACTCACTCGCCCCAAATCGAACGCCGTCGCGAGCCCCCCGTCGCACGCCGCATACAGTGCGGCCCCTTGCGAGTAGTCCCCCTGCAGGACTCGCACGTGCGCCAAACACCGGTTGACACGGTCCTTCCACTCGCGGTGCGCCAACAAAGGGGTAAACAGACGTTCGGCATCGCCGTACTCGGCACAGGCCGCGTGCGCATTGGCAAGATAGTAATCCAATTCCAGAGTGCGGCTCGCCGGATCAGCGGCACGCAGCACGTCACGCGCTTTATCCCAGCGACCCAGCCGGGCGAGACTGCGGCCGAGAACGAGCCGTGGGGCGGTGTCCAGCATCTTACGCGAGGCCAACAAGTCCACGGCTCCCTGCGGCTGACCTATCTCCAGGCAACAGCGGGCCAGTCGCTCGCCGACCGGCTCTGGGATGGGACGCAGTGTCTGCAGCTGGCGATACCACGAGGCCGCTTTCGGGAAATCACCGTCCTCGTACGACAGGTCGCCAGCCAACTGGACCATGCGGTCGGCGGCGGGATCCAAGTCCAACGCCTGCTGCAGTTCCACGCGGGCCTGATCGCGCTCTCCCAGAGCCAAAAGGTACTCCGCCAGCCAACCGTGCGCGGTCGCCGACTGGGGGTTGATGACCAGCGCCTGCCTCAGCGCCGCGATGGCCTCGGACCGCTTGCCCAGTTGCCACAGGACGCGGCCCAGCCCCTCCCAGCCGGGTCCATACCCTGCCTTGTTCTCGGTCGTCCAACTCAGCAGGCGATGTGCGGTTTCCAGGGCGGCGCCGCGCCTGGCATCGGATTCATCCAACTGATCGGCCCAAGCCAGGCACGCCAGGGCGGCTTCGTGTGCAGTCTCGGGCGTCGGCGACCGCTGGTACGCTGCGGTTAGTGTCTCCTGGGCCTGCTCCCATTGCCCCAGTTCACGGTACACCCGACCCAAAAGCTGCATGCCCTCCACGTCGTCGGGCAGCAACGGGCCTGATCCCAAACCGTGGCACAGCTGGTACTTACGTGCTAGCAGGCAAAGGGCTGGAGCGGGACAATTTCGACTTGTCAAATAAGACGGTCTCCGACCATGTTGTGTTTTACCACGCACAACGGGAAGGAGACCGTCATGGAAATTCGCTGGCAGAAAAATGGACCGGTCATCGGTTCGCCCATGCAAAAAGCACAGCAAAAAGGACAGGCATCTCTCCGCCCATGCAAAAAGCACAGCAAAAGGACAGGCATCTCTCATTAGGAATTTGCTTCCTGACCACCAAGCTGAGCCTAGCCAGGAGAGGTTGGTGAAGCAAGGGGGCG
>CAZAQY010000023.1:19399-56033 GCA_964486845.1 uncultured Pirellulaceae bacterium | reverse complement strand
CGAATCAATAACTGTCCCGTTCTTGTTGGCGATCATCACGCGGAGCGTGATGGCTACTTTGAAAACCGGCAATCAATTCGCGTTTTTGCATATCCCACCTTTTTCACGGTGTCAACCCAACAACGCGTTGAGGCAGTCGAGACAGCCGGAAAACTCAGTCTCGCGCTCTTGACACAGGATTCTCGGCCGTACGACGGAAATTGCGGATCGTTGCCGTGGACCGCTGGGTAGTTCGGCGGCCGGCGATCGCCTATACTTTGTCGCGTCCAAAGACAGATTGTGTGGTGTCGGTTTCCGCGAGGCGGCTTGTGAGCGACGTGACGTTGCCGATCAAAACCCTATCGATTGTCGAACGGTGGGATTGCACCAGTTGCGGCCAGTGCTGCCGCGGCACCGTTATCCCTTTGGACGGCGCGGACCTGCAGCGGCTGCGCAGCCAGCAGTGGCACAAGCACCCGGACTACAGAGGCGTCAAGACGGTCGTCCGGCAAGGCATTTTCCCGCGACGATATCGACTGGCTCAGCGCGATGACGGGCGATGCGTTTTCTTGACCGAGCAGGGACGGTGCCGGATTCATGAGGAGTTCGGTTTGGCAGCCAAGCCGCTGGTCTGCCGCATGTATCCCCTGCAATTGGTCCCTTTGGACGACGTGGCCCTGTTGACCGTGCGCCGCAGTTGTCCGACGGCGGCTGCGGATCAGGGACGCGAGTTGCTGGCGCATCGCGAAGCGGTCCGGCAGTTCGTCCGCGAGCGGCCACCGCTAGCACAAACCGTGCGGCCACCGGCGATCCGCGGCAACGCCCGCCGCTCGTGGCAGGATACGCGGCTGGTGACCGGGACTTTGGAGCGATTGCTGACCGACTCGCAATATCCGCTCGTCCGCCGCATGGTACACGGCCTGCGGTTCTGCGATTTACTGGCGCAATGCCGGGTCGTGAAGCAAGATCGGCAACAATGGGCCGAGTTGGTGACGCTGTTGGCCGAGGGGGTTCGGCAGGAAGTCGCCGATCTGTTCCGCGAGCGTGCTGCCCCTGGCAAGGCTGCGTCAGTACTCTTCCGTCAGACGGTCGCCGAGTACCTGCGCCTGCACCCGCGATTTGCGGTCGAGCCGTCGTGGCGCGAACGGCTCCGTTTGGCGAGTGCGGCCTTGTCGTTTGTCCGAGGCAAGGGACCGGTGCCGCGATTGCACGACCGTTTTCCCGACGCGACCTTTGAGGTCATCGAGCAGCGCAAACTGGGACACTTGGGCGCAGAACTGCAGCAGCCGTTGCAGCGCTACTTCGAGGCCATGGCGTCTTCCCACCAATACGCCGTCCTGAGCCGGCGGGGCTGGTCATTGATCGACAAGTTCCGAGCGCTGGCGATCGCGTATCCCGTGGCCCTGTGGATGCTTCGCTATTTCTGCGGCGACCGCGACCCGGAGGCGGACGAGATCATTGACATCATCACGGCCATCGATCGCGGTCAAGGCTGGGGGCCGCTGGTCGGCAGGCAGCACCGGCGGCGAGTCTCGCAGCTGGCGGGACTGGGCGAACTAGAACGGCTGGTGATCTGGTATGCCCGCTGAGCAGCGTTCGAGAAATGACTGTCCAGTGTTTGTTGCCGATCATCACACGGAGTGTGATGGCAACTTTGACAATGACTGTCGAGTGTTTGTTGCCGATCATCACACGGAGTGTGATGGCTACTTTGACGAGGCGCGGAGTGTGATGGCTGCTTTGACGAGGCGACAGTTTCTTCTCGAACGCGGCTAAGCGGATGTCAATTCGCTGCTTTGGCGGCGACCAATTCGCCTGCTCTCAGTTTCTCCAGCACGGGCTTGACGGCAGAAACGGGGAGGGCGTAGCTGGCGACGCGGCTGGCGCGGGCGATGTTGATCCCCACCACCTTGCCGTCCAGATCGACCAACGGCCCGCCGCATTGATTCGGCTGCAGGACCGTGTCGTGCTGCAAGACGGACGGGAACCCCGTCCGCCGCTTGCTGAGCCGGCCGCCGATTTCCTCCTGAAACATCTCCCCGTTGGCGATTTCCGTCAGGTCCAGCAGTCCGACATCGGCGGTCAATGGTTGTCCGCCGCGCAGCAACTGCAGACGCACGGTGTCACCGGGACGATGGCCGCGTATCGCCTGGATCAGGCCTTGACGGCTCTTAATTTGTTTGCCGTCCAGTTGCGTAATGACATCGTTCGGCTTCAGGCCGGCTTTGGCTGCTCCGCTGCGCGGCAGGACTTCGCGTACCACCGGGCCTTTGTCGCCCTCCTCGATGATCACGCCCAACGCAGGCATGCGGCGTTCGATCAACCGAGGCGCGACGCTGGCCACGCCGATGGAAATGGGCACGGTTTCCAAACCCGGCGTGGCCAGCCAACTACCCACCGGCGGCGGATCGGCCTCGCTCCAACCGGCGGCCGGCAAGCCGTCTGCGTCGATCTTCAACAGGGCCAAGTCGGAATCGTCGTTCACGCCGACGATCTTCGCTTCCAGACGCCGGCCGTCGAACAGATGGCAAACGATCTTGCCCGTCAACTCGCTGGCCTTGGTTAGGATCAGGCCATCGGCCGCGACGACGGTTCCCAAAGCCGCCCGCCGGTCATCGCAGAGGATTCGGGCCGTACTTTGCGCCGGGGCGCGCACGGCATCGCGAAAAGCGTTCTTGACAACGTATGCGTCGCGTTCGGCAGTGTCGCCAGCCGGAACGGCGGAGGACAACAGGAAAACCGCGATCCAAGCTCCCGCTGGCAGGGCCCTTGCCACGATACCGTTGAGAAATCTCATGCCGACACTCCTCCATCCGCTAACCGTCGCGCTCGCCGAGCACTACGTCCAATTGCACGTGTTTGCCGTCCCGCAAGACTTCCAGCGTCACCTTCTGCCCGGGTTGGCTATCTCCCACGCGGTCCTGCAACGATGCGAAATCAGCGATGGCTTGGCCGTTGTATTTGACAATCACGTCGCCTGGTTTGACGCCGGCTTTCTCCGCCGACGAGCCAGGGACCACACGCGCGATCTTGGCATCCTTCGAGTCCGGTTCGCCTTGAACTCCCAGATACGGACCGATACCAAGGAAATGCCCCCAAGCGTCGCCCTTGACCAGTCGATCCCAGGATTCGCGGTACGCGGCGATCGGGACGTGCATATTCGTCGTCATGGAGCGTCCGATGCGGCTGTTGATGCCCAACACTTGGCCTTCCATGTCGAACAGCGGTCCGCCGGAGTCGCCGCCCACGAGGGTACAATCGGTGGTGATCGCGGACCTGTCTTTCGACAGGACGCGGCCGATGCGGACGACGGGCTTCCGGCCTTCCTCGAAACCACCCGGGTGCCCCGTGGCCACGCACCATTGGCCGACCTTCACCTCGTTCGACTTGGCCAGTTCCGCGTAAGGCCACAGCCCCGGCTTGTCGATTTTCATGAGACCGGCGTCGAGCGTGCGGTACATGCCCAAGGACTTGCCCGAGACTTCTCGTCCGTCGGGCAAGATCACGATCGCTTTGCGGTATGGCCCGCCCGCCACGTGCGCCGCAGTCAAGACATAACCGTCCTCGCTGATGATGACTCCGCTACCGTGCGACGAGCCGATCACGATTCCTACGGTACACGCCGTCACCTTGTCGCACAACTGCCGCTGGTGCTGCTGCATCGACCGTAACTCCGCGAGCGTCGCGGGTTGACCTCCATCAAAGATCTTTTTCAAGGCGGGCGACGCGATCACCGTCGTTACGACCTCCGCCCCAGCGCTACCAAGAAAGACGAAAAACAGTAAACCGCAGCACGCTATCGAAGCCCGCCACCATCGGCGGCCATTGCAGCGATAACAAGCTTCCGAATAATGGATCATGGTAGTGACAACGACAGGAGATTGCGTAGACTGCGCAATATATCCAAATGAATACAGAATCAGAGCGATTTTGTAAACAGTCAGTGACATTTTATTCGGTCGGGCCGGGTTCTCCAGTCGCTGACCTCGCGTTTTCTGATGTTATGAGGGAGATCGTGTGAGGAAGCTGATCGTTGGTTGCGGCTATCTCGGCCTTCGCGCCGCGGACCTCTGGGTCGCGGACGGAGCTGCAGTAATCGCTGTAACCCGTTTTGTAGAAAGGGTTTCCTTCCTGCAATCGCGAGGCATCGAGCCGATCGTTGGGGACATCATGGCATCGGATACCCTCCGACGGCTTCCGTCTGCCGACACCGTTTTGTTCGCCGTTGGTCATGATCGCCGCTGTGAGCATTCGATTCGGGAACTGTACGTAGACGGCTTGAGGAACGTGCTGGAGCACTTGCCGTCAACCGTCAGCCGTATCATCGACGTCAGCTCGACGGGTGTCTTTGGCCAGTCGGACGGCAGTTGGGTGGATGAAACGTCACCCTGTGAGCCGAAGCGGGAGGGGGGGCGAGCGTGTTGGCAGGCTGAATTGCTCCTTCAACAACACCCGCTCGGACGACGAGCCGTGGTGCTGCGCATGGCTGGCATCTATGGCCCAGGACGCATCCCGCGAAGCAAAGAACTACTGGCGGGTCTGCCTATTGACGCACCCAGCGAGGGTTATCTGAACCTGATCCATGTCGACGATGCGGCCGGCGCTGTGCTCGCAGCCGAAGCGCGGGCTCCGCTGCCGAGTCTGTACTGCGTCTCGGATGGCCATCCCGTAGTTCGACGGGATTACTACTGCCAACTCGCGGCATTGCTGGGCGCCGCCGAACCGCAGTTCCGGAAAACACAGCTCGATGCGCCGGCGGCGCTGCGAGCGAGCGCCAGCAAACGCGTCAGCAACCAGCGGCTTCTCAGCCAGTTGGGATTCCAGCCGCAGTATCCCTCCTATCGCGAGGGCCTGGCGGCCATCGTCAGGACGCCTGCTGCTCTGACAAACACCAAGCGAGTCGGCCCAGCAGACGAAAATAGATCATCATGACGGCCACGGCTACGGCGGCGCTCAACCCCGGAAGGAGAAAGCCGCCGCCGGCCATCCAGCGTGCCAACACCAACAGCCCCAGGCCCAAGCCCGCCGAAAGCAAGTAGAACTTGCCCCACCGATGCCGCGCGGTCCACAACGTGACCCAGACCGCCGGCGAGGCGATGGCGAAGCAGGAACCTTCCGCTGCCATGGAAATCAAGAAGAAGGGAAACAACACGATCCCACTGATTGCGCCCCCATAGACAGCAGACAAAACCTTACCTCCCAGGCACATCGCTGTCCCGCCAAGAAACAGGCCAGGGAGGGCCGCCGAAAGCAGTCCGTTGACTACGTAGAACACATCCATCATCCAGTCGATGATTTCCATTCCCGGCCAATGTTCGACCTTGTCATAGCCGGCGGCCGTGTCCTGGAGAATCGCGAGAAAACAGACCGACGCGGTGGCGACGAACGCCAGCGCCAGAAAGGCGGCGCCCGGCATCAACAGCAAGGCGCCCACTTGAGCGACGCCGGAGCCGGAACTGAGGTCGATGATCCAGCGGAACAGGACCACATCCGCGTGCAGCATCAGAGCCAGCAGCAGCCATCGGAGCCCGGCATGGCTGTCGAAGAGGAACGACACGACGCCGGTGATGAAAGGCCGGTCGGGCAACCGCGGCCTGGCGCGTTCGACTTCTTCCACTTCGGCCGCGGCCTTGGCAATCACCTTCCGGGCCTGGTCCCCGATCACATCCCCGCGGTCGCTGGGCCGTGGCGGTACGGCGGACGCCGAGTCGGCGGCTGGTGGGACGCGGCCGGCCATGTCCCCCAGATCGTCCGGAGAGACGTACAGGGCAGGTAGACGCTCGACGGGATCGCTCAGCCGCATTCCGTCGTCGTCGGCAGCGTCAGGCGTCCCGGCGTGCGTCTGGGGTGCTTGGATCGCGCTTCCGGAGTGACAATCGGGACTCGTGACACGGTCCGACGGAGCAGACGTGGCGATCTCCTGCGCGCCATCCTCTCCTGACGCCGGCGTCAGAACTTCGGCGTTGCACCGCGCACAGCGGCACTTCTGTCCGGCTTGGCCGGGCGGCACTTTCATGCGGCCGCCGCACGAAGGACACGTAAAGCGAATCGACGAGCCTTGTTGCCCCGACACCCCAGCGTGCCTTTCCACAAAAAAAGCCGGTCCGATGCCATCGCATGGGGCCGGCTTTGTTGGATGCGTGAAGACAGCCGTGCCTCTCGCCTGGGGCCATCCCAAGATCGTGCCGTTACGCCAACCACGAACCGGACGGTTCGACCAACCCGTGGCCGCCCATCCCTGCCGGCATCAACCAACTCGTGGCGGGTGCGATGCCCTTGGTTTCCCACCAAGGGTAGTCTCCGTACGTTTTCAGTTCCAGCCAGAGCACGACGCACGCCACCACGATGGCAAAAAAAGCCAGTACCAGCATGATGGTGTAGATGTTGGCGCGTGGCTTCTGTTCGACGGGCGTACTAGCTAGTTCTGGTCCGGCTAAGTTTTGTTGCGACACGATCGCGTACCTTAATCAATCCTCGTTGAGATTTATCGTCCACTTGCGCGACAGCTCGATCGGGGTTGGTCTTCAGAACCACCGCCGACCCCAAGTAGTTGTTGTCCCGGAACACTTGCACGGTATGACCCACCCGCAGGCCGTCGTCGGATCCCAGCGACACCTCGATCAGATTCTTGTCGCCCACCGCCAAAACGATTCCGTCCAGCGGCGGAGCAATCGCTTCGACCGGCATGTTCGGATTGACGCCCAGCACGTCGGTGACGCGTTTGTACTTGTTGATGTCACCAATCAACTGTTTCTGACGTTCTTCCAGGTTCCGCTTGACTCCATCCGCCTCGTGGAGTTTGTCGGTCAGCACCACAGCGTCCTGAAACCGCTGGTCGCGTTCCGCCTGGACATTACGGATTTCGTCGCGCAGCTTCAGGTTTTCCGCCACCGACTCCTTGAGCCGCGTCTCCGCCAGATTCAAGGCGGCAGTCGCCTCGGTCTGCGCCGATTGCAGACCAGCCAACTCGGCCTCTTTCGCCGACAGCCGCTGCTGAGCCTCGGCCAGTTTGGTCTCGGCAGCACTCAGCGCACTGCGGCGAGCCGCCATCTCGACCGCCAACCGGTTCTTCAAAGCGTCGAGTTCCGCGCGCAGACCCTGGTTCGTCGCTTTTTGCGCGTCCAGTTGCTGCTTGAGACCCAACGGGTCCTTGTCCGTCGCCGTAGGGTTATCGACCAGCAACTTCCAGTTCCGGTGAGTGGCGAACACCACGACGGAAAAGCCCATAAACAAGATGCTCATGATGAAAATAAGCACCGTGAAAACTTTGCCGAGCAGTGTCATGATCTTCTCCCTACAGCGGCTCCGGGAACCGAATAATCAAGACTAGTATAGTTCTACGTAAAACGCGGTGTCAATTGAAGGATCGGAATCTGGAAAACGAAGGCAACCTGGATAGCCTGATCCTCGTTTGCCGAAAAAGCTGGCTGAATTCGCTGCTGATCGCGGCAACGGACGCGAAAAAGCCCGAAATAGGCCGGACTATTGCTAATATCGACCCTTGTGTCCGCCTTTATTCCCTCTTAACTTGGCTCCCAAACCGAATACGGAGGCTGCGAGGCAGAACCAAGCGCACAGTCCGGCTGGAACGTCACCGATCCGCCGATAACAGCTAAGGCGACCGTCATCTCCGACTTTCGCGTACAAGACAGCTTCGCCCCGGCGGGGACCCTCCTGATGCACATAACCTTGGCTGTCCACAACAGCCGAAATCCCCGTGTTGGCGGCGACGATCACGGGAAGCCGGTTTTCGATGGCACGAAACACACTGCAGGCCAGCTGTAGGTCGAGGATGTTCGAGCCCCAGAACCAGCCGTCGTTGGTAACGTTTACAAGCAAGTCCGGTGGGAGACCGGACTTGCGCAGTGTCTCCACTTGCCGCCGAATCAGGTGCGGGACGGTGCTCTCGAAACAGATGCTGGGCGACAGACACCAGCCGTGAACGCGGAAACACTGCGGCTCCTGGCCAGCGTCCAGCCCTTGCGTCATTGGTGTGATCCGGTACAGCCAAGGAAAAACGTCGCCCCACGGAAGATACTCGCCGAACATGACGCGGTGCATTTTGTAGTACCGGCCCGTCAGTTGACCTTCGGGGCTGATGCAAAGCGCCGAATTGTAGCGCCGGTTGTACCCGTCCCCTAACTGCAGCGTGTCCGTGCCGACGATCAGATAGACACCACCCGCGGACGTCTTTCCGCGAGGGGCGCGAGCGGCGTTCAACCGCCGGGCCACATCGCCGACTTTGTACGAGAACGTCAGGGCTCGCGTCCGCACTCGTTGACGGTACTCTTCGGGAGGCAGCGGCACATCCGGCGGAACATCAATCGCGCCGACCGTGAGAATTTCGCCCGCGTCACCGCTGAACATGGATTCCGGCCAAACGACGAGTTGGACGTCCGGGTGTTGTGCGACGGCTTGTTCGCTCAGCTGCCGATATCGCAGGAAGACGTTGCGATCGCGATCGGGATCGAACTCGAAGATCGTGTCGAACGAGCCCTGAATCAGGGCGACTCGCAACGGTTCGCGCGGTGTCGGCCGGCCGGCGGCGACACGCTGTTGGAACATGCCGTAGGCGATCGTTCCGGCCAATGCGACGGATGCCGGCAGCAACGGCCAAACGGACGACCACCGCAATCGGTCCGCCCCCGCCGCCCGAGCCTCGCCGGTCGTGGCGGGCAGCGCACGAACTGCAGACGCCGCCACCAGCATCACCAGGAAGCTGACGCCGTATGCGCCAAAGACATCGGCGATCTGCAGCAGCGTGATCCGTGATACTTGAGTGTGTCCCAGCAAGGCCATCGAGAACCCCGTGATGGCGTGGCCGCGCACCAGCTCCAGACCCGTCCACACGACGGGAGCGGCCAGGATGACGGACATCCGCCAACGATGCACGGCGATGCGCGTGAGGGCCACAAATAGTACGGGATAGACGGCCAAGTACGCCGCCAGGGCAATCCAACCCAGATACAACGCTGGGTGAGCCAGCCGAATCCCGTGCAGCATCGCGAGCCAATGCAGAAACCCCGACAGAGCGACGGCTCGGTAGGGACGTCGGCTAGGAAGGCCTTGATCGCCGGCGATCATCAGCCAACCGACCGGGGCGATCCAGGCCAGCGGCCACCAGCCCAGTGGCGGAAAGGAAGCCCACAACAGCAGGCTGCTTAGCAACGAAAGCACCAGGGGCGACTGTGTCCAGGCAAACACACGGCGGTCTCCCAATCCGCTGGCGGTTTCCCCCTGGGCGGCAGGCGGCTCAGGAGCCTCTGGGGAGCGGGCATCATCGGGCGCGACGCGGTTGGGACGGTTGCGGCGGAGGTTCACGATGCATTTCTTGGGATCAAGGCCAGAGAATCAGAGCTATGCCACGGTTCGACTACCGCTGCCCAGATTCTAACCGAAGCAGGGAACGTCTCCGAAGGCCAGTTGGAGTTGCAGCGGCCAGAAACGAACAAGAATCGACCGCTTGTCCCCGCCCTGATCCGCTTGCCGCTCGGCTTGCCAGTTGACTGGCCGCGCGTCACAATGCGGGCATGGCAGACAAACCCAATCGCATTACCGTGCCCAATTTCCGGTCTATGAAGGGCCAAGGCCGCAAGATCGCGGTGTTGACGGCCTACGACTATCCGACGGCCAGGCTGCTGGACGAGTCCGGCGTGGACGTCATCTTGGTCGGCGACAGCCTCTCGATGGTAGTCCAGGGCCGCGAGACCACGCTGCCGGTGACTTTGGAAGAGATGATCTATCACGCGGAAATCGTAGGCCGGGCGGTCGAACGAGCCATGGTGGTCGTGGATCTGCCCTTCCCAACCGCCTATGTCGGCGTACACAAGGCAGTCGAAGCCGCCGCACGGATCTTGAAACAAGCCCGCTGTCAAGCCGTCAAATTGGAGGGGGGGGTCGAGCAAGCCGAGGTGATCGCGGCGTTGGTTTCGGCCGGCATTCCTGTCATGGGCCACGTCGGCCTGCGGCCGCAGAGCGTACACCAGATGGGCGGCTATAAGGTCCAGCGGGACGAGCAGCGGCTGATGCAGGACGCGCAAGCCGCGGAACAAGCCGGGAGTTTCGGGCTGGTCCTGGAGTGTGTGCCTGCCCCGCTGGCCGCCGAGATTACGCGGGCGCTCAGCATCCCTACCATCGGCATCGGGGCGGGCCCGGCCTGCGACGGCCAGGTGCTTGTGATCCATGACCTGTTGGGCGTCACGCAGGGCGGCATGCCTCGATTCGTCAAGAAGTACGCCAACCTGCACGAGGTCATTTCGCAGGCCGTTCGTCAGTACTGCGAAGAGGTCCGCAGCGGCGTTTTCCCCAGCAGCGAGCAGGCGTTCAAATAACATGTCGAATCGACTCGGCCTCGAGACCAGTCCGTATCTGCTGCAGCACAAGGACAACGCCGTGGATTGGTATCCGTGGGGGCCGGAAGCCTTGGCGCGGGCGCGGGCGGAGCAGAAGCCGATTTTCTTGTCGATCGGTTATGCGGCCTGCCACTGGTGCCATGTGATGGAGCGCGAGAGCTTTGACAATCCGGAAATCGCGGCCTTGTTGAACGCACGGTTCGTCAACATCAAAGTCGATCGGGAGGAACGGCCCGATCTGGACCAGATCTACATGACCGCGGTCCAGGTCATGACTCGGCACGGCGGCTGGCCCATGTCCGTGTTCCTGACGCCGGACTTGCAGCCGTTTTACGGCGGGACGTACTGGCCGCCGTACCCGCGGATGGGCATGCCAGGGTTCATTCAGGTGATCCAGGGCGTCGATGAACTCTGGCGCACGCGGCGAAACGAGGCCGTTCAACAAGCGGCACAGTTGACGCAGTTCCTGCAACAATCCAACGTGCCGGAAGCGGCCGATTTAGCCGTCGGCCAGCGGTTGTTTCAGGAGGCGGTGGCGCAGCTCGAGCGTGAATTCGATGCGGTTCACGGCGGGTTCGGCGTCAGGCCCAAATTCCCGCACGCCATGGCGCTGCAGTTCCTGCTGCGGATGTGGCGGCGGACCGGGCGTGACGGCCTGCTGGAGATGGTGCGGTTGAACCTGGACAAGATGGCCTCCGGCGGGATCTACGATCATTTGGGCGGCGGCTTTGCCCGCTACTCGGTCGACGAGCGCTGGCGGGTGCCGCACTTTGAAAAAATGCTGTACGACAACGCCTTGCTGGCCGGCACGTACCTGGACGCCTATCTGGTCACGGGCCATGGCGAGTACCGCCGCGTGGTTCAAGAGACGCTGGATTACGTGTTGACCTACATGACGGACCCTGCCGGCGGATTTCACAGTTCCGAGGACGCCGATAGCGAAGGCGAAGAGGGCAAGTTCTACACCTGGACGCGAGCGGAGATCAAACAGGTCCTCGGCAGCCGGCGCAGCGAGCGGTTCTGCTACGTGTACAACGTGACGGACGCCGGCAATTTCGAGGGCCGCAACGTCCTCCATCGGCCCCAGACCATCGAGCAGTGTGCGCAGCGGAGAGGTTGGGACCTGGACGAGTTGCAGACGGAATTGGCCGACTGCCGGCGGCGGTTGCTGGAGGTCCGCGATCGCCGCGTGCGGCCGGGCAAGGACGACAAGGTGCTGCTCAGTTGGAACGCGCTGATGATCGAATCGTTGGCGCGAGCGGCGGTCGTGTTCGACGAACCGAAGTACCTGGTCGCGGCGGCTGGTGCGGGCAACTTCATTCTGCGAGAGATGAAACGCTCGGACAGCCGACTGCTGCACACCTGGCGTGGCGGCCAAGCCAGATTGGACGCCTATCTGGACGACTACGCGTTCCTGATTCAGTCGCTGGTGACGCTGTACGAGTCGCAGTTCGACGAACAGTGGATCGACGAAGCGGTGCGGCTGGCGGATCTGGTTCTGGAGCACTTTGCGGATCCGCAAGCGGGCGGTTTCTTCTATACGGCTGACGATCACGAACCGTTGATCGCGCGGAACAAGGATTTCTACGAGAGCAGCGTGCCCAGCGGCAACGCGATTGCGGCCATGGCATTTCTGCGGTTGGGCGTGTTGTGCGGACGCAGCGACTACCTGCAGGCGGCTCGCGGCATTGTCACCGCGGCGGCGGGGCTCATGCAGCGCGTGCCGTCGGCAGTGGCCCAAATGTTGACAGCGGCGGACATGCTGTTGGGGCCCGTGCCGGAGATTGCGATCATCGGCGACCCCAGCCACGGCGACACGGGGGCGGTGGTGAGCGATTTGCGGCGCCGGTACTTGCCGAATCGAGTCGTGGCGTGCCGTGCACCGGGACGCGAAGGAGGCTCGCGGCATTTGGCTCCCTTGTTCCAAGGCAAGTCGCTCTCCGGCGCGGAACCGACCGTCTACTTGTGCGAAAACTTCGCTTGCCAGGCGCCGGTCTCGGGACGCCAGGCAGTCATCCGGCTGTGGGACCGGTTGGCTCGTGAAAAAGTAGGCTGAGTTTCGGCTGGAATCTTGGACTTCTTGGTCTACATCGAACGTTTCGTGAGAATTGTCCACATCGACATGGGTCGGAGCCTGGTTGAGATGGGTGACTTCTGGATCGCGTTGGGACTAACGGCCTTCGCCGGGATGACCACCACCGTGGGCAGCGCGATCGCGTTCTTCGCCAAGCGAACGAACTACCGATTCTTGTCGGTGGCGACGGGGTTCTCGGCTGGCGTGATGCTGTACGTGTCCTTTGTGGAGATCTTGGTCAAGGGGACCGACGCCCTTGTGGCCGCCTACGGGGAGGACTGGGGACACTGGATCAACGCGGCATCATTCTTTGGGGGAGTCCTGTTGATTGGGGTCATCGACAACCTGATTCCCTCGGCCGAGAACCCTCACGAGACGCACACGGAGCAGGAAACTGCCCCGCTTCACGACGTTAAAGCTCCCCTGCCAGACTTCGACGCCATCGCAGCCGATCCCACACACGCTGCTCCAGGCGCCCACGACCACCGCGTCCATCACGCCAAGCTTCTCCGCATGGGGCTGTTCACGGCGATGGCCATTGGCATCCACAATTTTCCTGAGGGTTTGGCCACGTTCCTCGCGGCGCTGGAAAATCCGAGCGTCGGCGCCGTCATCGCCGTCGCCATCGCGCTGCACAATATCCCCGAAGGTATCAGCGTATCCGTGCCAATCTTCTACGCCACCGGCGATAGAAAGAAGGCCTTCCTGTACTCATCGGCCAGCGGTTTGGCGGAACCGGTTGGAGCCGTTTTCGCTTGCCTGGGAATGTGGTTCTTCTTGGGTGTCGATTTCCGCGCGATTCCGCCTCAGGTGATGGGTGTGCTCTTCGGGGGCGTAGCCGGAATCATGGTTTACATCAGCCTCGATGAACTGCTGCCCACGAGTCGGGCCTACGGCAAGGGCCATGACAGCCTGTTTGGACTTTTCGGCGGAATGGTCGTGATGGCGCTGAGCCTGCTCCTGATGAAGTGACGGGCGTGGCCCCGCTCGGTGTGGCACGTTTGCTTGTGAGCCGTGCCACTCCGTCGTCTGGAAAGCTGACGGTCAAGGTGCAATGCTGAATACTGACGGCTTCGTGTTTTCGAGTTTCGCCCGGCCGTTGAGCCCGCGACCAGTCGGCCCCCTCAACGTCCGGCGCGACCGTGACGAGTAACCTTCAGACCGTTTGTGAGTGAGGCATCGCCATGACATCCCGGCCATCCACCGCAGGGCACGCGTCCCGCCGCGATTTACCTCGTCCATGGGTTCGCAGAATAGCGATACTGACTGTGGCCGCAACCGCCGCGATCTTGTCAACATGCTCGGCAAAACGCGGCGAATCGTCCGAGCGCGGAAGTGGACCAAACATCATAGTCATTCTTGCCGGCGACTATTCTCGACAACCGTTGCGGGGATTTCATCCAGCCCGACATCAGCCACGTGGGGATCAAGGAAATGCGGTTGATCGGCGGCATGGCGGACGCGGCGGGGGTGGGCTTCTGCCCGCACAACCCCGCCGGACCGATCACCAACCTCGCGACGCTGCACGTCGCCGCCTGTACGCCGAACTTCTTCCTGCTGGAAACCATGGCCACCGACGTATCGTGGCGCAGCGAGTTGAGCAACGAGGACATCCGCGTGGAAAACGGCGAGATGCTGGATTCGCGAGTTCGGTCCGCTGCTGGGCCAAGTCCACATCAAGGACTTCAAGCTCAATCCCGACAACCGCGGCGGCCGTTTCGTCCATCCCCGCGACGGCAGCGTCAACCATTCCGCTGCCACAGGCCGTCCTGGCCGACGGCGTGTCTTTGCCGTCGCTCGCCTCCTCGCCCGCGCCGCCGCCGTTGGCTTCGGGTTAAACGAGAGAAGCCCGACTGCTTCGGAGAAGCCGGGCTTCTTGCCGCTCCAGATGTCCTCACCCCGAGCTTAGTACGGCTGGTACTGGCCGGGCATGGGAATCGGGTAATCGCCGTTGGCGTCCTTGTTGACGGGCGCGGGGGCGTCCCAGGCGAGCCGCTCCGGAAACTCGCTCTTGCCTTTGGCCACGGCGTCGTCCCACTTGACGATCTTGCCCGAGTAGGTCGCCAAGCGGCCCAGCACGGCCGTCATGCTGCTGGAGGCGCCGTGCCAGCCTTCGTTGTAGGGCTTGCCTTCCCGGATGGCGGCGATCAGCGCCTTGTGCTCCTCGACCATCGAGTTCACGCGCGGACCATCGTACTTCCATTCCGTCTCGCCCTTGATCCAGCCGGCGCAGTTCGACTCGCCCTTCACGCCGTGAGCGGCCTCGCTGACGCTGCCGAACGTGTTGGGGATGTGCCGGCACTGGCTGTACATCTTGGTGCCGTCGGCAAAGGTGAACTCGACGAAGTGCTCGTCGAAGATCTGGCCCGTGCCCTTGTTGCCGCCCAGGTAGCGCTGCAGGCAACCGCCCATGCCGTTGGCTTCGACCGGGTGCGCCAGCTTGGGATCGCCGTCCTTGGCCCACGCCCAGTTGCAGACGTCCAAATTGTGGATGTGCTGCTCGCAGATGTTGTCGCCGCTGAGCCAGCAGAAGTGGTACCAGTTGTCCACCTGGTACTGCATTTCCGTGGCGCCTTCCTTGCGGGGGCGGTTCCAGATGCCGCCGCCATTCCAGTACGCGCGCAGCAGCGTGAGATTGCCGATCGCCCCGTCGTGAATCCGCTTGATCGTCTCGACGTATTCGGGCTGGTGCCGCCGCTGGAAGCCGACGCCGACCTTGAGGCCCTTGTCCTCGGCCATCTGGTTGGCTTCCATCAGCTTCTTGTACCCCGGGGCGTCCACGCAGCAGGGCTTTTCCATGAACACGTGCTTGCCGGCCGCGATCGCGGCGGCGTAGATCATCGGCCGGAAGCCGGGCGGGGTGGCGGTGATGACCAGGTCGGCGCCGGCGGCGATGGCCTTGTCGAAGGCGTCCAGTCCGAAAAAGACCCTGTCATCCGGCAGGTCGATTCGGTCCTTGCGTTTCTCGCGCAGCCGCCTGGCGGTACCCGTGGCACGGTCCTCGAAGGCGTCCGCTACGGCAATCACCTTCACGCCGGGATCGGCATCCAAGCTGTTTTCCACGGCTCCGTTGCCGCGTCCCCCGCAGCCGATCAGGACGGCCTTGATCACATCGCTGCCGGCGGCGTGGGCCATCCGGGCGATGGGGATCTGGCCGGCCACGGCAACGCCTGCTGCAACGGTGGTTCCTTTGAGGAAGTCGCGTCGGGATGCGTTCGTCTTGTCGCTCATCATACATGCTCCTAAATCAGAATCACTGCCAATCGGCCGGCCCGGAACATCCGGTCTGGCTTGTCAAGAATTGTGGCCTTTCCGCTCGCGTAGGGCAAGTACCGATGCCGGCACTACCAACGCACCCGAGCTTCTGCACGGGCGGTTAGTAGCGCAGCGCAGGCAGCGGCACCAGCGGCGGCGCCGGGGCAGCAGACGCGGGGGACGGCAAGGCCAGAGGGGCGGCGGCGGGCGCCGCCGGGGGTAAGGATTGCCACTGGATCACCGTCGGCTGAGGCGTGCCCGGCTCTTGTGGGCGAGTGAGCGTGCTGGAAATCAGGGGTTCTGCCGCCGGCGGCGTTGGGGTGGCCGACGATGGAGACACGGCTGCCGTTACGTCTGCGCTCGTGCGAGCCGCGCTTGAGACTCCTGCCAAGTCGCGTTGACGGGCGTACCAGCTGCTGCCCGATTCCGCAGTATTGAACGTAGCGTTGGCAACCGGGATCTGGCCGGGCGTGGTGAGGACGGTCGAGGCGAACTGCATTCCGCCAGCCGGGTTCGCCTGCTCTTGATCTTGTTGCGCGATCAGCGGCGAGCGCGGCTGCAACGGCGGACTGCCCTGCCGCACCCAGTCCAGCCACGTGACTTGGAGTTCGGACAGACTCCGGTAGCCGTAGTGTTTCTTGGTCGCGACCGTCCAGTTGTTCCATTTCATACCGTCGCCGACGTACTCAATGAATTGGCGTTTGCCGCCCTGGGAAATCAGGAATCGCGCCAGCGAGAAACCCTGCGAGTACAGCGGCAAAATGTCGTCCGGGTATTCCTGCATGGCGAACATGTGATTGAACGCGATGCCGCGGCCGGTGGTCAGGAAGTTGATCAGCAGACGCTGCTGCTTGGCCTTCTCGCTGGTGTGCTCGACCGACGTGGCAGCGCCTTCATCCGCCCAACGCGGCAAGGGACGGCCGAAGTGGGTCGCAAGGATCATGTGCGTGATCTCGTGCGGCAGGACGCTGTCCAACAACCGCTCGTAGGGCCCTTGGATCGTCATCTGCCAGCCGAACGGTCGGCCATGGTCGAACATGAAGCTCGTGGCGCCGCCCGCACCCAAGTGCTGTCCGACGTGGACCCTGATCGGGCAGGGATCCTGCCAAGGCGGCAACTCCCGGCCCAACCATTCCAGCGACAGATCGCGACGATACCTTTCGCAGGCCTGGCCGATCGCTTGGGCGATTTCCGGCGTGGGTGCGTGGATCATAAAATTCTGGGTGGGATAGCTGGCACCCAGACACAACAGCGAGACGGCGATCAGCGCCGCGGAGAAAAAGCGAGCTTCCATGCTCGAAGGCCACTCCCTTGTTGAATCGGTTCGGGAAGCAGAGGCGTCCTACCTCCACTTCGACATGGCTCGATGTCCGACATCAATGCAAACAGCAAGCCAGATAACGTCCACGCCGTCCGCTTTTCTGTCGCCCCGGCTCAAACTCCGTGCCCGGCGAAACTTGGGACAAACCCTGGGTCCAGGACATCGTCGCCGCGGGGGGCGAGTCTTGTAAGATTTGCAAAAGGTAATCCAATTTGTACCTTCACGGCCAGACCGATTTGGACGATTTCGGCCATGCGGAAGCAGCTTTCGGAGTGTTTCGTGCATCGCCGCTATCATTCCGCAGTCGTTCCGGATAAGCTCTTGTGGCTCGATCCGCAGTAAATCCAGTCTTCATATACGTTTTGGGGCATAGGTGTTTGGTGCTATTTCGGGGCTCCCTACGATTGGGAAACGTGGTAAAGTAGGCGCTGCGGGGCGGTTTGACAGCCGGCCGGTTCGAATGATCGGAAACGTACGGATGCATCCCCGAGGAGTAACATGTCGTTGCTTGTTTCTACCCCTGTGAACCACGTGGGAGAGTGCAACGAATTCGACTCTCCCTATCGCTGCTGCGTGTGCGGCTACGTCCTGCCGTACCATCCCGCTTTCTCTGCGGACGACGCTTGCCTGGAGTGCGGGTCGCTGCTGTGGTGCGTCCAGCGGGACAACGGTGGCGAAGTGACACTGGAGGTCCTGCCTGGACGAACGCCTTCCGTAGAGGACATCGCCAGCCTGTGCCACTCGTTGCTAGCCCGTGACGTCGTTCCCCACGTGATCGTCGACTTGTCCGCTTTGGACGTGATCAATAGCGCGCTGGTGGCGATGCTCGTTCTGCTGAACAAGCGGCTTCGCGCGGCGGCAGGCATGCTCCAGTTGACCGGGCTCAGCGAGGTCGTCCGTGAAGTGTTCTTCCGGTTCAAGCTCGACAGCCTTTTTGAGATTGTCGAACTCGAACCGAGCCGCGCTGGATAGAGTCTTAGAAGCGGCGGTGACCGGTAATCGGTAATCGGTGACCGGCAATCGGTGATCGGTGATCGGTATTCCGACCGCGACTCGACGCTTGCCACCGGAGAGGCGGGGCGGTCGGAGCACTGATTGACGTTGGACTGCCTGGTACGGCGCTCAATCCACGTGGAACACCTCGTCCATGTCCGACCACCATTCACCTTCGCGGCGGGTGGCCAGGGGCTGCTGGCAGGGTTTGCACACGGCCCACCAGCGCTGCGTCTCCGGGTCGGCGGCCATCTTGGCCATGTCGGCGGCGAAGTCGTTGCCGGCGTATTCCAGATAGCTGAACAGGTAGGGCCGGCCGTCGTCCAATTGCCGCAGGTAGATCGAGTAGTTCTGGATGTGGCAGGCCTTGATCATCTGCAGCACGCCCGGCTAGGCGTCGGCGTGCAGACGTTTGTACTCCTCCACTTCCTCCGGTTTCAAAGCGATTACCCAACCGTAACGTTTCATAGCGAACTCCTTGGCGGGTCACGGGTCGCGGGATGCGGGTCGCGGGATGCGGGATACGAGCATCGTTTCCGCCCCAGGAAGTCCGTACGACATTTGTATCGCATCGAAAGCGATTGCCACCCGCATCCCGCATCCCGCATCCCGCATCCCGCCAAAACATCCGAAACAACGTGCGGATCACGCGGATGGCGCCTTCGGCGATTTCTTCCAGCGGAAAATCGTCGTCGTCCGACTCGGAACCCAATGGCATGGGACTCGACGGCCGATGTTCCGGTTGTGAGCGGCGGCGCAGCTTGCGTTTGCGGGCCAGGTCCGGCGATCGCACCAGGCAAGCCAAGTCGTCCCGCGCCGCTTCCAGGTTGCCGCTGCGGATCCAGCGCAGCACGCAAGCCAACTCTTGCGCGTCGAACCAGATGCCGTGCGAGCCGCAGATGTCGACGATCACGCCGCTGGCGTCATATTGCCGTTTGCACTGCTGGCAGGCGACGATCAATCGCACGGGACGACTCCTCGGCAACACGAGTGGAACGGGACGCGCCGCGCCCGTTTCCCGAGGTGCATTGTAAAGCATGCGATGCGGCGCTGCCACGGGCGATTCGCGTCAAGATGGGTGGCTGTTTTCAATCGCGCCGCCGCCGATCATAATGGTAGGGCGGCTTTGGGGGAATTTTTTTCGCCCAGTTTCATTTCCCGCGGCGGGCACGACGATGAGTGAGAGACTGGAGATGAGTGAGAAGCTGGGGGAAGCCCTGCACCGGCTGCGGATCGAAACGCTCGTCCGTCAAGCGCAGATGATTCGCGACTACCCGCCTGGCGAGGAGCGCACTGGCGAGGCCAGGAAGTTGCTGTACGGCGTGCTGTACGACCACGCCTTGGGCCGGCTGTCTTACGACGAACGCGAGAGCATTCTGGGGCTGGTGGACTTCGCCCGGGATTACCACGCTCCGGAAGCCACCAGGCAGAGCCCGGCGCTGGACTAGTTCGAGCGGTGCTTTACCTTGTGATCGTCGGTGCGGCTGGACCGCCGGGCGGCGGCGAGCCTTCAGCCGCCGGGGGCGGACTGTCCGGTTTTGCCGGCGAGCCTTCCGCCGGCGCAGGGGTCGCTGCGGGCGGCGACTCCGAGGTCACTGCCGGGAGCGGCTTTGGACGTTCGGCGACGGAAGCTGCCGGGGCACTCGTGTCGGCCGGCGCGTCGGACGCGGGCTTGGCGCCCTCAGAAGCGTTGGATGGTGCTGCTGCTGGACTGGCCGGTGCCGCGGGTTTGGCGGGCGGGCCCATCGCCGCAAACATCTGCTCGGTCAGCGGAGACAGCTTCGGCACTTTGACCAGCGCTTCGATCTCGGCGTTCAACTCCTCCGGGGTGGGCTTCTCCAGTGGCTGCCCGACGTACTTGTCGAACTTCGTCTCGTCAAAGTAAGAAACCACGCCGCGCGTGGGCGGTCTCTCTTGCTTGCGCGACAGCAGCGGGATCTGCATCCGGCTGCCGGCGAAATGCGTTCCTTGATGGATCGTCCCGTCCTGGATGGGGCCGACGCCAAGAATGTGGATGTCGCGGGCATTGCTGGTCGCCACGGAGATTCCCGACTGCCAGACCGGAAGCCGCGTCTCGCGATGATAGGCGAACAGGGCCACCTTCGCGGCGCCCAGCGAGTCTTCCCGCTTGGCCAACGAAATCTCCGGCACCGGGACGTGGGGCACATTGGGCAGCATCTGGGCCGCCTGGGAAAGGCCGGAACTGGGCGGAATGCCGTAAGTCACTTCGTGGGTGTCGGTGCCCAGGGCCCCCATCCGGCCCTCAACCACGAATTCCGCGTCCTTGATGTCGTCCTGGAGCAGACAACCGGACGCAAGCATCTGCTGGCGAAGCGAACTGATCACGTACTCGGCGTTGACAAAGCCCTGTCCCTTGACGGCGACGAGGTACTTGGTGTCGAAGAAGACGGTCTTGCCGGCTAGTGGTGCAAAGTCGATGGTCGCGATCGAGCGGTCTACGGAGTCGGACATCAGCAGTTGCTGCGTGGCGTCCCGCGACTTGGTCGTCCCGCAGCCCGCCAGCACTGCTGCTACCGCCAGCAGCGTCAAAGTCGGTCCCAGATGCCGTGCTTTCCGTCGACGCATGGCGCGGAGTATAGCGAAACGGCAACACCAGCCAAAGGCAGATTTTGTCCCGCCGGTTGACGGCTTGACCGCTGTGCCCAGCGCGGAAGTATGCGCACATCCGAAAAGACGGGAGACCTGCGCCAAACGTGGACCTGCGCCGAACGTGGCCTGCTTAGTCGTCGTACACCAACATGGGACTCGCCAGATACACCTCGCCCGCCGTCTTTTCCCGGCCAGCGCTGTCGATCAATGCTAGCGTGTCCCAGCGGATCGGGTAGTGAATCACGCCGTCGTCGGCGCCGCCCCAGTGGCCCGAGCTGCCGGCATCCAGCGGAATAGTCACGGGCCGCCAGCCCCGCCAGTCCAGCCGTTGGCCGCCCGGTTGAAACGTCTGACCGCTAGCGTCGGTCAACCGCAATCGCAGCAGGTTGCCGGCGCCGTCGCCGTAGACCCAGACGCGAAGCGATCGCGGTTGACCTGCGATCGCGCGCACCGCCTCGTCGCGCGGCGCCAAGCGGACGAACTTCCAGCCGGCTTCGAATTGATAGCGGATCCGGATTGCCGCCGCGGCGGGCACGGGCGGGCCTTCCGGCGGCTGGCCCAATTCGGCGGTCTGGGTCGAGGCCACCTTGGCGTCGCCGTCGGGCAGGATCCGGTAGGCGGTTCCGAACGATTCGGCGGTCCAGCGGGCAAAGTCGTCGACCGCGCGGAACGCCGCCGCGGGCAGGTCCAACTGCACCCGGCCGCCGGAGTCTGCCACGCGAACGCCCAGCTGCCACGGCGAGCGAATCTGGCCTGTGATGTTGAACTGCACGACGCGTTCCGTCTGGCCGCTCGCCACAGCCAGCGGCAATTCGGCTTGTTCCACCGAGACGCCGGCCAGTTGCGCCAACTGCACGGTTCCCGAGAACGGTTGCCCGGACGGGTTCTCCAGTCGCACCGGCAGGACTCGGCTCGTCGCCGGCAGGACTTCCACGCGCAAGGGTTGGGACACCGACACGCGCGTGGTCTGGGCGAATTCACCGTGCCGATTGACATAGCAGGTCAAGGGAACCGCCTTCAACTCGGCGTCGCGCAACACGTTCAGCGGGTACGCCAGCGAGGTACTGCCGCCCGGTTGCAGAGACGACACTTCGGCCTGGCTCGGCCCGACGCGGATGGCCGTGGCCAGGGGGTTGCGAAACTGGAGCGTCACCGTCGCCGTCTGGCCGCCGTCGACGACGATTTCCTGCGGCGCTCGCTGCCAAGCGGCCGCCAAGCGCAGCCGGTCATTCGGCTCCAGCGGCGTCAAATACTGGGGAGCGTCCGTCAGGGTGACGGTCAGTCCGCGGTCATCGGCCGTCAACGGTGGCAGCGGTTCTCCGGTGTGCCCGATCGCAGCGAAGCGGCCGGGACTGGCGGGGATCACCGCCGCCTGCGGTTCCTTGGCCACCGTCCAGGCGGCCAGACGGACGCCGTCGTCTTTGGCAAACAGCAGCACGTAGTCGTCTTCGTTGCCCAAGTGCAGGCGTTTGTTGAAGCGAAAACCGGCCAGCGCTTTCGTCAGCGTCTGGGCGGCCCGATACGCCGGCTTGGGCTCGTACACCGGCCGCTCGCCTTCGCGATACGGGAACAGCACGGTGCCGAAGTGATGTTCGGGCTCCTTGGGATCAGGGCCGTCATCGTGCCAGTCGTACCAGATCGATACGGGGACGGCGTTGGACAAGTTCGCCAGCCACTGGCGCGGCAACATCTTGCCTTGTTTCTCGGCGTCCATCTTGTTCCAGGCCGCCGAGTAGCCCCACTCGCCGGACAAAATCGGAATCCGTTTCCCGGCCGGAGCGTACTTGGCGATCATCTGCCGCAGCCGCGCGTATTCCGTCGCGGCCGTCTCCGGCGACTGCTGACGGTAGGGATGGACGGAAACGGCGGACCAGTATTCGAGCAGTCCGGCATGGAAGCACTTTTCCAGGAACGCCAGATCGACCTGCGACGTGGCCGGTCCGATGTACTGTTCGTCGGGGGCCACTTGGCGGATCGCCTGGCCGACCGCCAAGGCGAGCTTGACGTATTGCTCCGGCTCGGGCTTGGGCTTCCAGAACCCGATGTTTGGCTCGTTGTACATCTCCCACAGGATGCCGCGGCCGCGAAATCGCTCGACGGCGGCGGCGGTCCAGCGGGCGAACGCAGCGCGGCCTTCGTCCGAACAGGGCGACAGTCCGCCGTCGTAATGGCGATTCGAGTAATCCAGGATGAACAGCGCGCGGATGCCGTGCGGCTCCAGCGCCGCCAGCAGCCGGTCGTAGGCGCTGAAGTCGTACTTGCCTTTCTCCCGTTCGGTGCCGCCCCAGGCAAAATCCATCCGGATCCAGCGAAAGCCGGCCTCGGCCAGCATCTCCATTTCGCCCGGCCGCGGGTCCGTGAAATGGATGTTCACCCCCAACCCTTCGGGCACGGCCGGGTCGTCGGGCAACGGGAACTCCGGGGCGGCGGCCAGGCAGCTCGTGGCGGCCAGCACCAGCATGATTGCGAAACCAGGGAAACGTGACAGGGACATCTCGGCAGGTCCTTTCTCGACGTACGCGGGAAGGCAGAACATTCCAGTCGGCTTTTTTTCTCATGCCCTCGCCTCGTTTTCAACTCCCCCCGCAATCCGCTATACTGTCCCGCTGCATTGTTCAGGGTCTCTGGCAAAGGGAGTCTTCATGGGCGCGATCGACATTCTGGTGTTCGTGGCCTTCGTCGTTTCGGTCATCGCCATCGGCTTGTGGAAAAGCAAAGGGGAACAGACCCACAGCGAGCACGGGGCGCAGGACTATTTCCTGGCCGGCCGCGGGCTGACCTGGTGGCTGATCGGCTTTTCGCTGATCGCTGCCAACATCTCGACCGAGCAATTCGTGGGCATGAGCGGCAAGGCGGCCGATTGGCTGGGCATGGCCATCGCCAGTTATGAATGGATGGCCGCCATCACGTTGGTGGTCGTGGCGTTCCTGTTCCTGCCGACGTTTCTGCGGAGCGGCATTTACACGATTCCCGAGTTCCTCCAGTACCGCTACAACACGTTCGCCCGCACCGTCATGGCGCTGTGTACAATGGTAATCCTGGTCGGCGTCCCGACGGCCTCCGTCATTTTTTCCGGCGCCAAAGTCATCACGGGCAACTTCCAGGGCGTCACGGTGTTCGGTTTCGACCTGGGCAACATCACCGTGGGCTGCTGGATCATCGGCGTCCTGTCGGCCATCTACGTCTTTGCGGGCGGTTTGAAAGCCTGCGCCTGGGCCGATCTGATTCAGGGCACCGCGCTGGTCCTGGGCGGCGTCGTGATCGCCGCGTTCGCCATGCACCTGCTGGCGGAGCGCGACCCGAACGAGCTGATCCAGACGGCCCGCAACCAGGAAGTGACCGTCGAATCGCTGCAGAGCGCGGGGCCGGTGCAGCGATTCTGGGACCTGAACAAGGGCCCGCTGCCCGACGGCAAGATCCACATGGTGCGGGACATCAACGACCGGGAAATCCCCTGGACGGCGCTGATCATCGGCCTGTGGATCCCCAACTTTTTCTATTGGGGACTGAACCAGTACATCACGCAGCGGACGTTGGGTTCCAAGTCGCTGGCGGAAGGCCAGCAGGGGATCGTGTTCGCCGCGTTTCTAAAACTGATCATTCCCTTCATCGTCGTCATCCCCGGCATCCTGGCCTACAACTTGTTCCAGGGCCAGCTGAAGTACGACGCGGTGAACCGCAATGCCCAGATCTTGTCCGAGTACTCGTCCGAGTTGTACGTGTCGCTGTCGGAGGCCGTGAAACCCGATCGAGATCTGGCGCGGAACAAGAACATCGTGGCCAAGGTCGACGAGAACTTGAGCCGCAGCCAAACGCCCGCCAAGCCGTACGTGTACAAGTTTGACGCGACGTTCGCCGGCTTGCACCCTCAGGACGCGGCGGCGGTCCTGGCCTACGATCTGCGGCAAGTGGAGGGCCGATTGACGGTCGACGGCTTGCCGCCGGAGAACGCAGCGCCCCAGGCGTTGGCGGACTTCAGTCAGAAACTGGCCGGCATGGTGAACGAGAAGGCGGCGGATGCGATCAAGGTCGAGACCCTGGTGGCGCTGGACTACGACAACGCCTTTCCCACGCTGATCCGCGAGTTGCTGCCCATCGGCAACGGCATCAAGGGTTTTGTGCTGGCAGCCATCTTCGGTGCGGTCGTCAGCTCCATTGCCGCCATGCTTAACTCGGCATCGACCATCTTCGCGATGGATATCTACAACAAGCTGCGGCGGAATGCCGGCCAGTACGAACTGGTCAGCGTGGGCCGCATCGGCGTCGTGGTGTTCGTGCTGATCGCGATGGTCATCGCCCCGTCCCTGGGACATCCTCGCTTTGGCGGCATCTTCACGTTCATCCAGGAATTCCAGGGCTTTATCTCGTCCGGCATCCTGGCCATCTTCCTGTTCGGCGTCCTGGTCCACCGCGCGCCCCGATATGTGGGCACCGTAGGCTTGATCCTGAACCCCGTACTGTATGGGATCTTCAAGTTCAGCCCGCAGATTCCGGGGTTGAAGGACATCGGCGTGCTGCAGACCGTCGCCGGCTGGTCGTTCCTGGACCGCATGGCCTTGTGCTTCGGCCTGATCGTCGCCGTGTTGACCGTGATGACAGTCGTCCGCCCGTTGCCCAAGCCGGTCGATCTGCCGGTGAATCCGAAGATGGACATGACCACATCCAACGGCGCCAAGGCGTTCGGCGCGTTCGTGATCCTGCTGACGCTGGCGCTGTACGTGATCTTCTGGTAACTAGAAGACGTCCAGGATGAAGTGGTGCCCGGAGTGGTACAGCTGGCCGGCCGGCAGCTCGTTGTGCCACTTCTTGTTGTACACCGGGATTCGCATCTCCGGAGGATACCGATAGTACAGGTCTTCGCTGCTGCGGTAGTAATCGTTTCCCCAGAAGTTCTGCGGATAGAAGACGTACGGGTAGTGGTAGAATCGCTCCCAGTCGCGAGGACCGTAAGCTCCGCCCCAGACGCGGTTAAAGGCTCGCTGGTCGGCGTGAGCCGTCGCCGCCGTCAGGCCGATCGCAAGGATGATGCACGCAAGCAAAGTCGAAATTGCACGACGAACCATCGCGCTTCCCCCCCTAGTATTCCCTGTGGCTCATCGGTTCTGATTGTCCCGCACGGCGCGGTCCAACCCCGATGGTATGCATCGGCTGGCCGTTTCAACCGGCATTAACCTAAAATTCGATAAATCCGGCACGCAAGAGGAATTGAGCGACGCAACTCAGTTGGCATGGAAGAATCTCACGCAAAGGCGCAAAGACGCAAAGAAGAGCGAAAACAGACTGGCGAAGCTTTGCGTCTTGGCGCCTTTGCGTGAGCTTTTTCGGCGCTTCCGCGGAACAGCATCAAGCATGCACGATTTCTCCGAACTCGACGCCCGCATCGACCACGCCCTGGGCGGGCAGCGATTCCGCCTGCGCCAGCGGCTGCGCTCGATCGACCAGGCGCGCCGGTCCGGGCGGCCGTTCGACCGCAACCTCGAACGCTGGCTGGACGACCTGCAGCAGTCGATCGTGCGGAGGACGCAGCGGCTGGCGGGCCTGCCGCCGGTCACGTTCGATCCGGCGCTGCCGATCACCGCCAAACTGAACGAGATCCAACAGGCCATCCGCGAGCATCCGGTGACGATCGTGTGCGGCGAGACGGGTTCCGGCAAATCGACCCAGTTGCCAAAGATGTGCCTGCAACTGGGCCGCGGCGTGGACGGCCTCATCGGTCACACCCAACCGCGCCGAATCGCCGCACGAGCGATCGCCGCCCGCCTGAGCGACGAACTGGGCCTGCCGTTGGGCGGCGCCGTCGGCTTCAAGATCCGCTTTACGGATACGACGCGTCCCGACGCGTATGTCAAGCTGATGACCGACGGCATCCTGTTGGCCGAAACCCAACAGGATCGCTTTCTGAATCAATACGACACGCTGATCATCGACGAAGCCCACGAGCGGTCGCTGAACATCGACTTCCTGCTGGGCTACGTCAAACGCCTGCTGTCGGCCCGCCGCGATCTGAAGCTGATCATCACCTCGGCCACGATCGACGCCCAGCGGTTCGCGGCTCATTTCGGCTGCGAGCGGACCGGGCAGAGTGCGCCGATCATCGAGGTCTCCGGGCGAGCGTACCCGATCGACATCCGCTACCAGCCGCTGCAGCCGGATGACGACACCGGCGACATCGATCCGCAGCGGGCGATCGCCGGCGCGGTCGAAGAGCTGGCGCGGACCGGGCCCGGCGACATGCTGGTCTTCCTGCCGACCGAACGGGACATTCGCGAGACGGCCAAGACGCTGCGCGGCCGCTCGATTCCCGGCGACGGCCGGCACACGGAAATCCTGCCGCTGTACGCCCGCTTGTCGGCCGCCGAGCAGAACAAGATCTTCCAGCCGCACGGCCGCCGCCGCGTCGTGCTGGCGACGAACGTGGCTGAATCGTCGCTGACCGTGCCGAACATCCGTTTCGTGGTCGATACCGGGACGGCTCGCATCAGCCGCTATTCGCCGCGCCGCAAAGTGCAGCGGCTGCCGATCGAGCCCGTGGCGCAGGCCTCCGCCGACCAGCGAGCCGGACGCTGCGGGCGCGTCGGGCCCGGCATCTGCGTGCGGCTGTACAGCGAGGACGACTATCTGGCCCGCGAGCGGTTCGCGGCGCCGGAAATCCGCCGCACCAACCTGGCGGCGGTGATCCTGCAGACCAAGGCCTTCCGGCTGGGCGCGATCGAGGAGTTCCCGTTCCTCGATCCGCCGCGCGCGGACGCGATTCAGGACGGCTACCGGACCCTGTTCGAGCTGGGCGCGATCGACGACCACGCGGAGCTGACGGACATCGGCCGCCGGCTGGCCCGCCTGCCCGTGGACCCCCGTATCGGCCGTATGATTCTGGCCGCGGCCGGCGAAGGATGCCTGCCGGAAGTCCTGGTAATCGCCGCAGCCTTGGAGGTCCAAGACCCGCGGGAACGGCCTGCAGACAAGCAGCAGGCGGCCGACGAACGACACGCCCAATTCACCGATCCGTCGTCCGACTTTTTAAGCTATCTGCGGCTGTGGAACTTCTATCACGAATCGCGCGAGAGACTGTCGCGCAGCCAGTTGCGAAAAGCCTGCCAGCAGAATTTCCTGTCCTTCAACCGGATGCGGGAATGGCTCGACATCCACCGCCAGCTGAAGCAACTGGTGGATGAATCCGGACTGCTGCCGGCCGGTGCGTCGCGGCAGGCGGCGCAGGCGGTTCCGTCGCGCGGGGCCAGGCGGCGGGGCCGGCGCCGAGGCCAGCCGGGACTCCACTATCGTCCGCCCGCCGACGTGGAATTGGAGGCCGTCAACGTGGAACTGACGGCGCTGGGCGGCCGCCCGTTGGCGCCGCGGATTCCCAAGGCGGACGAGTTGCTGTACGGGGCGATTCACCGCGCGTTGCTGGCCGGGTTGCTGTCCAACGTCGCGCTGCGCACCGATCCTTACGAGTACACCGGGGCGGGCAACGCCAGGTTCTATCTCTGGCCGGGCTCGGGCGTGTTTGACGCCAAGCCGGAATGGATCATGGCCGCGGAGTTGGTCGAGACGACGAAGAACTACGCCCGTACCGTCGCCCGCATCAATCCGGCGTGGATCGAACCGCTGGCCGGTCATTTGGTCAAACGGTCGTACAATCAACCGCACTGGAGCCGGCCCGCAGGCTCGGCGATGGTCTACGAGAAAATCAGCTTGTTCGGTCTGCCCGTGGTCCAGCGGCGGCGCGTGCCGTTAGGCCCGGTCGATCCGGAGGCCGCGCGGGAGCTGTTCATTCGCCGCGGCTTGATCGAAGGCCAGTTGAAGACACCGCTCCGTTTTCTGAAGCACAACCTGGCATTGGTGGCCGAACTGGACGGTCTGGCCACGCGACTGCGGCGATCCGACTTGTTCGTGCAGGACCAGCGGCAGTTTCAGTTTTACGACGGGCGGCTGCCGGCCGACGCCTACGACGTGCGGCGGCTGCAGCGGTGGCTGCGCACGATCGAGCGGCAGGAGCCGCAGCATCTGATGATGTCGCGTGCCGACTTGCTGCCCGAGAGCGCGGACGATGCGGGTACTGTCGAGTATCCCGAGTCGCTGCAAGTCGGCTCGGCCACGCTGCCGTTGGAGTACCGCTTCGAGCCCGGCCACGAGGACGACGGGATTACCGTGACGGTGCCGCGTGCGGCGCTGAAGCAACTGACCTCGGGCCGGCTGGGCTGGCTCGTGCCGGGTCTGCTGGAGGACAAGATCGTGGCCCTGATCCGTTCGCTGCCCAAGCCCATCCGCCGCAACTTCGTCCCCGCCCCGGATGTCGCCAAGCGGGTGCTGGGAGAACTGCGTTTTGGCCAGGGTTCGTTCCTGGCGGCCGTGGCGGAAGCCCTGGTGCGGGTGGGCGGCGAGTCGGTGGCGGCCGGCGATTTTCAACTGGACCGGCTGCCCCAGCACCTGCACGTCAACGTCCGCGTCGTGGACGACGGCGGCCAGGTGTTGGCCCGCGGCCGCGATGTGGATCAACTGCAGCGGGAGTTGGGACAAGAGAGCGAAGCCGCGGTTCCCGCCGAGTTCTTCCATCCCGATTGGCACCGGGACGGCATCGTGAGCTGGGATTTCGGCGATCTGCCGGAGGAAGTGTCCATCCTCAGCGGCGGCGTGACGCTGACCGCCTTTCCGATGTTGGTCGATCGCGGCGCGGAGGTTTGGCTGCGGCTGGCCGATTCACCGCAGGCCGCCGCCTGGCAGACACGCGGCGGTTTACGGCGGCTGTGCTGCCTGGCCGAGCGGCACGAGCTGCGCGCCCAAGTGGCGTGGCTGCCGCGCATGGACCAGATTCGGCTCCTGGGGGCGGCCTTGTGCAGCAGCCGGGAACTGGAACAGCAACTGGCCGAGTTGATCGCCGAGCGCAGCTTCCTGGACGAGAACCAACGGCCGCACAACGCAGAGGAATACCAGCGACTGCTGTCCCGCGGCCGGGAGCGGATCGGACTGGGAGTGCAAGACGTGGCCCAGCTGGTTCTGCCGCTGCTGGAAGCTTACCAGCAGGCACGTTTGGCGCTGGAGCAAGCGACGTCGCCCAATTGGCAATTCGCGGTCCAGGATATGTGGGAGCAGTTGGCGGAACTGACCGGGGGGCGAACGGACGGGTCGGAGATCCATCCTACGAAAGACGAGTCACCGCCGGCAGCCGGGTTCCTCGTCGCCACGCCCTGGCGCTGGCTGCAACAGCATCCGCGGTACTTTCGTGCCATCACGCTGCGGTTGGACAAGATCGCCGGCTCGGGCTGGCGGCGAGACCGGCGAGCGTTTGACGAATTGGAGCCGTTTCTGGAAGCCTACCGCGAGCGGGTTTCCGATCATCGCCGCCGGGGAATCTACGACGCCGAGCTGGAAGCGTTCCGCTGGAGTCTCGAGGAATTCCGCGTCTCGTTGTTCGCTCAAGAGTTGGGCACGTCGATTCCCGTCTCGGCGAAGCGAATGGCGCGGCATTGGGCCAAGGTGCTGCCGTAGGGGCCTGACGCGGCCTAATGCCCGCATTTTGGACTGCGGCGCCTTGTCGCCGCTTTGGCTCGATGGCGACGCACCGACCGCCGCTTTGTGTTCTGTTGGCTGGCTACGCCTTCTGAACCCAACTGGGTACGACGCTCCAGGCCGCCGGCCAAAGCGGTGACAAGGCACCGCACTCCAAAACGCGGCGGCGCCTACGGCTACGGCGGGAAACCCCTTCGACAGACGCCTTCGTTCGTCTCGCCGATCCTACCCTTGACTTGCTTGCGGTTGTATCAAGTGGTACCATCGTCCCAGCCATTTTGGCCCAGACTCGACGAGTGACGGCGAAACCTGACCAAGCGAGGAGCAAGCGATGTCCGACAAGACGCGAGACGCGGGCGCCGAACAGCAGCCATTGGAGCCAGGTGGGCACCAGATCACGCGGGCGCACTGGCTGGTGCTGGGAGCCGCTTTCCTGGGCTGGATGTTCGACGGCGTCGAGATCGGCCTTTTTCCCCTGGTGGTCCGGCCGGCATTTCAGAGCCTGGGATTGACGGACGACGCCCAGATCGCGGCCTGGAACAGCGTGGTCGTGGCGGCCTTTCTGCTGGGGGCCGCAGCGGGCGGCATCGTCTTTGGCTGGCTGGGCGACAAGATGGGCCGCGTCCGGACGATGGTGATCGCCATCCTTGTCTATTCGCTGTTCACAGGCGCTTGCGCGTTTGCCCAGCACCCCTGGCAACTCGGCTTGTTCCGCTTCCTCGCCTCCTTGGGCATGGGAGGTGAATGGGCCTTGGCGGTGGCCCTGGTCATGGAGTATTGGCCGGAGAAACACCGCCCGAAACTGGCAGGCGCGATCGGCGCGGCGGCGAACTTTGGGTTTCTGTTCATCGCCCTGGTCGCGTTGGCCAAGCCCGTGACGCAGGATTCATGGCGCTGGATGATGCTGGTCGGCGCCGCCCCGGCGGTGCTGGCCCTGGCGATCAGCTTGCTGGTGCCCGAGTCCGAGCGTTGGAAGGCGTCCGTACGGGCGGCGAAGGACAAGTCGGCAGGCCCTGTCCCAGCCTTTCATTGGACCGACATTTCCACCAGCGCCGCGTTTTTCGTCGCTTTTGCGATCGGCTTCGTCCTGCTGTTCGCCTCCTTGATGTGGTCCGCAGGGGCGGGTTTCCCGGCCGGGGGCGTTGCGGAAGGCTGGGTGCGATCGCTTGCCGGACGGCTGGCGGCCGGGCTGGTGATCGTGGCTCTGGCTTGGGCCGGCAGTCTGGCAGTCCGACGACCGGCCTGGTTCCTAACGATTGCCGCAGCCGGCATCGTGCACGCGGTGGCCGCGTGGATCCACCACGGGGACAAGATGTGGAGCGTGTTCACCGTCGCCTTCCTGGTCGGCGCGATGGGCGCGGCGGGTTCGGTGCGGGAGATCTTTTCTCCGGGGCTCCGCAAGCGTACCTTGCTGGGCATCGTGTTTTCGTCCGTGCCGCTGATCGGCACCTGGGCTGCAGTGTCGGGCTGGATCCCGGTCTGGGTGGACCAGATGACCCAGGTGGCTGCGGGCAAGGAGTACTTGAGCCCTGCGGCGGTGGCTGAGTTCGAGAAGGCTCAAGACCCCAAGAGCCAACTGAACGTCCTCAAGACGGCCCTCACGGACGATCAATGGAAGGAAGTCCGCCAAAGCACGGCGAGGTCGAAGGCCTGGGTGCAGATGATGCTGGCCATCGGTGCAATCCTGGGCTGTTATGTCGCTCCGGTGATGGGCGGCATCTGGGGCCGCCGGCCCGTGTACGCGATCCTGTGCCTGATCTCGCTGGCCTCCTGTACCTATCTGTTCCGATGTCTCGACACGTACAACTTCTGGTTCGTCCTCGTGGTCGGCTTTGTAGGCGTCGTCACGGCGGCTTTCTACGGCTGGCTGCCGCTGTATCTGCCCGAGCTGTTCCCGACGCGCGTCCGGGCGACAGGACAGGGACTGTGCTTCAATTTCGGCCGCATCATGGCGGCGGCCGGCACGATCTACATGGGCTACCTGGTGGCCATGTTCGGCGGCGACTATGGCCGGGCGATGGCCGCGATCATCCTGATCTACGCCGTGGGCATGGTCTTGATCTGGCTCGCGCCTGAGACCAAGGGCAAGCCGTTGCCCGAGTGAGGACAGCGGTTACGGCTTGCGGAAGGCGAGAGTCCTCTCCGCAAGATGCGACAGGCGGACACTCATCCCCTGTCGAGCAAGAATAGAAATTCACGATTCGGATGGTTCGCGTCGCGAAGCCATTCGTTGGTCCATTTCATTCCGGCCATGACGTTGCGTTTGTAGTCCAGTTCGACGACATCAACCACCTTGCCGTTGGCGGAAAGAACTGCGCTCAGTTCCTCCGCAGTTGCACGCCCGCCTGAACTATACGAAAGGATTAACCAGCGCGCTGCTGTGCATTGGATCAACCGTTCGATTGCTTCTACGGCGATGAATCGTCCCGATGTGGGATTCCTTCGGAATTCCTCAAACACAGACCCGGCAACAGTGTCCGAGGTGTCGGAGCGGCGCATGGCTTTGCCAAACAGGCTTGGTGTGTCGTGGAGGCAGACGGTAGTCCATAAATGGTAGTATGAGGCGTATCGTACACGGGAGGGAGGCATCTTCTCATTGTTGGACCCGTAGGGCGGATCGAAGTATGCCAGGTCCACATCACGATCGGCGATGGCAAATACATCACCCCGTACGACTTCGTGATCCTCCGTTGCAGGGGCGGTCTTGGGCACTTCCAAGTTCAAGTGATTAAATGATCGTGGTGACCAATCCTTGAGATACGAGACAAAATGGCCAAGGGTGCTGTCGACCCGATCCAAGGCGAGAATCAGGCTCGTGAGAGCGATCGACTTCTCTATGGGCGAAAGGTATAGATTGTCAATTTCTTCTCGGATGCCATCAAGCTTGCGCGTATTGTGGATCTGCCAAGGCTTCTTCAGGCCGCCATTCTGAGCGGCCAGACCGTTGATTGGATGCCCGCCGTAGTGCTCCGTGAACCAACCATCCTTTGGTGGCACGCTGTTGAGGTGCGCGATCAACTCTGAGTAGTGGTTCCTTGGTTCGCGATTGAGTAGGTAACAAGTCGCAAACACCTCCGACCAAACCGCGATGTCATTGCTGATGACCCGATAACCGGACTTTGCAAAGGCCTGCGAGACTCGGGTTGACCCGGCAAAACCGTCGAGGACCGTCTTGGCCCCCGTGCGTTTTGCCAGATTGAGTATGTACGGCAGCAATTTCAGCTTGGAGCCCGCGTATTTGACGCCCTCTGTGCGCGGGGCATCCACGGCGATGTCATCAAACAGGGCTAAGGTCCTCATGACGCAAGTCCCGCTCGCTGTTTCAAGAGTTCGATGTCTTCCTTGATCTTCTGGAGCGCCGTCGCATGACCTGCCTCTGATGAGACGAGCGCATGTGAAAACAGTCTTACGAGAATGACGTTGTGCGAATAGTCAATCCAGCCGTTGGTGACGCTGTCGAAGAACTTGAGACCGTTTTTGGTGTGAGTCCAAAGTCCGCGCTGAAGCGCGTTCGCGGTGGCATCGCCGTAGCGCACTTCGCAGACGTAGTCCCCCCTCGGCATCGTAGAAGCGGTAGACGGAATGTTTTCTCCCGCGTCCCGCTCCTTCGCGCGCGATGCGTACGGTAGCGTCTCGAGCCCGCGAGTAGTCAAACACTAGAATGTTACAGCGATGAGCTTTCTCGTCGTAAATCAAAGGCAGAACGTTGATGTTGCTGAAATCAGAAAAGACAGCGTCGTCGAGGATTCTCCGGACCTTCTCGGCGCCAACAATGTCTCCGCGTTCTTGTGCGAGACGAGGAAACATGGAAAATGTCTTGTCGGTAGAGAGTTGGAGCGGCCCATCGCTGTAGGCCTTGAGGCTTACGGGAAATTCATCTTTGGTGATCTCATTGATGATCTTGATGTCTTCCTCTTGGGACTTGGCTCGATACAGATCTTTTCCCACATGCACGGAACGGAAGTCGTACATGTACTGGTTGATGAATTCGGCAATCGCGATCTCGGCGAGGTCACCGTGGGTCTTGTTCCCGATAAGCCGCATTGTGAAAATGTTGCTTAACGTTGTGGTAATGAGTTCAGGGTGTTTGCTCGCCAGGAGTTTTAGACGCGTCGTGAAATCCTTGTACGCGGCGGCAGTGTCCATGATGTTTGCACCCTGGGGCGAGGGGCTTTGAAACGCCGGCGATTCGAGCGCAAGCAGACGTGCCGCGGGTGGCGGGATCGTAGCCGGCCAAAAATCCGCGATGCGCCACGACGCCCAAATACGACCTCAATATGGTTACACATCGGCGTTCAGAAGTCAATTACGGCGCAGCGATCCTTCGTGGGAAAACGGGAAACCCGGTGCAGGCCTCGACAATGCTCTAGGTTCGAAAGACTCTGCGCCGGTCCGGCGTGCCTCTTCGGGGGCAATCGAGTGATTAGGTCTTCGTTCGCTCAAGGGGCACCCGGCCCCGCAACCTCCGTGCTGCTACAAAACGCAACCGGCTTCGACTGGCGTGGACGATCCGCACCAGGAACCAAGCAGACGCCTCGCGTCCGTCATGCCGTCAGGGAACTCGTCTTTAGTGCCGTCGAACCGCTGGGCTTCCCAACGGCGGGCATGCGGCAGAGCGTTCTGGAGCAAAACGATGACGCCCCGTCGTCAAAAGGACTGCGCGCGACGCCTTGCCGCCGCTCCCTCAGCGTCCCTTCTGCGATCGGTTCCGGCAGCGACACGCGCAGTCTTTGCCAGCAATGCAGGCAAAATCCGGCCGCGAGCGACGAGCCGGGTGGGCGAAATCAGCGGCTGGGAACTTTCGTCGTCATCGGGTGCGGAATGAGGCACGCCGTTTGCGGATTAGGAGGTTTGACCTTATGGTGGGCGTATGCCCAAAGGAAGGGGGACCTCATGATAAGCCGTCGTTGCACCTGTCTGCTGCTGAGCACCGCCTTTGTGGTGACGTGCCTGTTCGTCGCCGCCGCTACACGCTGTCCGGCCGCCGAGCCGAATCCGGCGGCGATGCCGGCCAACGGGGACGATGTCGAATCCCTGCTTCGCGGCCCCCTGCACGAGGCCTTCGCGGAACCGATCCAATTGAATCCGCAACCCGCGCCCGTCGTGCCCAAGCAGCCGCCCCAACCGATCGAAGAACTTCCGCCGGAAGCCAAGCCGGCCGAAGAGAATGTGACCTGGATCCCAGGCTATTGGGCGTGGGACGAGGAGCGTGAGGATTTCATCTATATCAGCGGCGTCTGGCGAGCGGCGCCGGAAGGGCGACGCTGGGTGCCCGGATACTGGACCCAAGTGGACGGAGGCTATCAATGGGTCTCCGGATTCTGGGCGCCGATCGAGGCCGAAGAAATCCAATACCTGCCGTATCCGCCGGAAAGCCTGGAGTCCGGTCCGAATAGCCCAGCTCCGTCGACCGGGCACTACTGGGTCAGCGGCAATTGGTGCTACCAGGACGACCGTTATGCCTGGCGGCCCGGCTACTGGAACACTTTTCGCGAGGACTGGGTCTGGGTTCCCGCTCATTACGTTTGGACGCCTGGAGGCGCGGTCTTCATCGACGGTTACTGGGACAGTCCCTTCCGGCGACGAGGCGTCGTGTTCGCGCCGGTTTGGTTCCCGCGCCCCGCCTACCTGCGCCGCGGTTACTGCTACACGCCCAGCGTCGTGATCGACCTCTCGCACCTGCTCGTGCATCTGTTCGTCTATCCTCGCAGGTGCCACTACTACTGGGGCGACTACTACGATTTTCGCCCATACCGTGGCCATTATTTCTACCCGTGCTACGACTATCACGGCCGCCACGGTTACGATCCGGTGTTTGCCTACTACAACGCCTACCACCGGCATCGCAATATCGACTACACGCAGCGTCTGCGCGGCTGGCATGACTATTTCCATCACCACAAGGAATTCCGTCCGCCGCACACGCTGCACGGCCAGGCCCAACTCGCCGCACGTGCGAAACACAACACGGACCTGCAGTACGCGCTGCTGGGGAACAGGCTGGACGACGTCTTGTCAGGACGCGGCGGCCCGGCCCATTTCGAGCGCATCTCGCAAACGCAGCGACACTCTTGGAACGACGCGATCAGCCAGACTCGAGAGTTGACGCGCCGGCGGTTGGATGTCGAAACCCATCCTAAGGTCTTCGATCCCGGCGCGCGCGGTCCGTCCTTGACGCGAGGCGACGGCCCGGCGAGGTTGGGGGGCACAGTCGACACGCCCAGGCCGCCCGTCAAGCTGAAGCTGCCCGAACTGCCTCGCGTTGCCGGATACCAGGCAAAAACCGCCGCCCCGGAACGATTGGACAAGCCGAGAACGTTCGAAAGAGCCGAAGTGCCCGAGATTGAGATTCCACGAACTCCCGAATTCCGCAAGCCCGAATTGGGATCGGTTCGACAATCACCGCCTGACAGGAACCTCACCGAGGGCGGACCGCACATCTCAAGCCCGCGCACCGTGCCGACCCCCGACCGCACGCCCAGCTTCAAGCTGCCCGACCGGGGGCCGAGCCTGAAGACGGTGCCGACTCCCGACCGCACGACC
>CAZAQY010000023.1:0-19299 GCA_964486845.1 uncultured Pirellulaceae bacterium | reverse complement strand
GACCGGGGGCCGAGCCTGAAGACGGTTCCGACCTCCGACCGCTCGCCCAGCTTCAAGCTGCCCGATCGGAGCCCAAGCGTGCGCACGGTCCCGACCTCGGACCGCACGCTCACGTTTAAGGTGCCCGATCGGGGGCCGACGCCGCGAATCAGACTCCGCGAATCGAAGCACCGGCCGCGGCGAGGCAAGAAGTGCGTCCTCCGCAAGTCACGATTCCGAAACTTCGGTCATTCACACCCCCACCGCCTCAGAGTCTGAGGTCGAACTTCCAAGGCCCGAGCAGCGTCTCGCGGTCTCGGCTTGAGCTGCCTAACGCCAACCGGCATGGCCCGGAACGAACGTCGAACAGCGGCAGGCACAAGCGCTAGCGTCAAGCCTGCGTCCTGGACTTCACGCGACCGCCAGCCACGGCTGATCCGCAGACCACACACCGGCCACGGCCGGAGCGGCTTGTCGGGGCTGCATGCGCTCGCGTACGGCGACGATCGGCACGTCCGTGCGGACGCGGTTGACATAGAAGCTGATGCGGTCGTACCCGCACTGCTCCAGCAGGTCCAACGCCTCGAAAAAGCCGTCGCCGACTCGTTCCGGTTCGTGCGCGTCGGAACCTACGACCACGGGAATGTTCCGCTTGCGCGCCTCGACGAGCATCTGCGGAAAGGGATTCATTTCCGCGATTTCCTTGTGCTTGCCGGACGTGTTCAATTCCAAGGCCACGCCCGTGGCCGCGATCCGATCCAACGCCTGGCAGACATCGTCCATGATCCGCTCCGGCGCCCACTCGTCCGGCCGCTCGTTCTTGACCACGTCCGGATGCGAAAGGCAATCGAACAACCCCGTCTCGGCCGCTTGGGCCAGTACGCGGAAGTAGGCCCGTTGCGTCTCGACCGCCCCGCCACCCCCGTATCGCTGCCGGAATTCGACCACGTGGGGGTGCACCGAGCCGAGCACGTACTGAAAATCCGCTAGCTGCAGTTGGTGCTCCAGCCAACGCTCGTAGCCCGGCAAGTAGTCGGCCTCAATTCCCAGACGCACATCAATCCGGCCTCGCCACACCTGCCGCGCCCGAAAGACCAACCGAAAGTACTCGTCAAGCTCGTCCACGGACATCCGGATCGCCGGCGAGTAGCACGCCGGCATCGGATTGTGGCAAGTCACCAACAGCCCTTGAAATCCGCACCGAAAGGCCACGGCGGCATAGTCCTGCGGGTCGCCGACCGCGTGCCGGCAGAGCGTCGTATGAGTGTGCGTTTCGTACAACAAAGGTTTCATCACAGACATTTTCCCTCTTTCCTTTTCCTGGCGCTCACGGCCATCCGTCGCCGTGTGTCTCAACAAATTATACACGTGAACGAGAATCTGTGATGAGCAGTTTGCGAAGAATGCGTTAAGGCCTTCGTTCTTTCTCAGTTCGTGCTGCTAGCATTTTACCGAACTACGATCACGGCCTCCCGCAACTTCCCGGTGCGTCCATTGGCGAGCCTCAAGGTGGTGCTCACGACGGCATCACCCAGATGAGACGCTGCCGCCAACGCGCGTCTGCAAATTCGCCCCGCGATCTTTGTTTCACGTCCCCCGCCGCAGCCCGAACCACTCGATCTGCCGCCGCGGGCAGAAGTGGAAGGCGTGCTGCTGACAGTAGCCGTCCAGCCAAGCGCCGATCCGATCCAGTTCGTCGATGTCAATCCCCAGGGGCATGAGCAGCACGCGCGAACGGTCGATTTCGGGAAACTGGTCCAGGTACCGCAGGACTTCGTCACAGTCGGACGGCTGGCCGATCACGAACTTGAACTGGTAATCGGACCCCGAGATCAGCCGCCGGATGACGTCCGGGACGTGCCGGGAATGTTCATGCCGCACGCGCCAACTGCCCGCCAGATCTTCATCGGGAGTTGAATTCGACAACTTGGGGCTGATCGACATCAGATCGCACTCCAGCGGCAGAAAGAGCGTGCCTGCGGTCTCGATGGTGATGTGCCGGCCGGCGGCCCGCAGTCCCGCACACAATGGGATCAGCTCGGCAAACAACATCGGCTCGCCGCCGGTCAAGACCACGTGGCCGGTCTCGAACCGGCCGACCCGTTCCAAAATCTCTTCGACCGACAGATCCTCGCCTTCCGGATACCACGAAGCGAACGGCGTGTCGCAAAACCAGCATCGCAGATTGCAGCCCGCGGCGCGCACAAAAGCACTTGTGGTTCCCGTCAGGAAACCTTCGCCCTGCACCGATTTGAAGATCTCAGAAACGCGCATCCGCAAGCGTCCCCCTTCCCCTTTTCCATCATCATGCCAAAATGGGACCTGTTTGCAGAGCCCACATCGGCACCGAGGACCAAAGAAAATGCCGTCAAGTTTTCTCGACCAGCTAGAGACGTTCGAAAACCAGTTTCCACAGCGGGATTACACGATCGAAATCCGTTGCCCCGAATTCACGTCGGTCTGCCCCAAGACAGGACAGCCCGATTTTGGCGTGCTGACCTTCATCTACACGCCGGACAAGAAGTGCGTCGAGTTGAAGAGCCTAAAGTTATATTTGCAGCAGTACCGCAACGAGGGCATTTTCTACGAACACGTCACCAACCGAATCCTGGACGATTTTGTCGCCGTCGTCCAGCCGCGGCGAGTGGTGCTGATGGCCGAGTTCAGCTCCCGCGGCGGCATCACCACCAACGTGACCGCCAGCTACGAAGGCCAGCGGTAGAGCGGGCCTCGCGCCCCGGATCGTCCCAGTAAGCATCGTTCGAGAAATAACTGTCCAGTGTTTATTGCTGATCATCCCACGGAGTGTGATGGCTACTTTGACGAGGCGACAGTTATTTCTCGAACGATGCTAAGATCGCGGGCAGAAAAAGAGGAGCGGGAAGATGAAGAGGCTGACAGAAGGATGAAGTGACGGAAAAATGACGGATGAACGCGTCCATTTACCGTCTTTCATTTTTCTGTCACCCCATCTTTCTGTCAGCAGTCTTCCTTTCTGTTCAGAGCGGCGGCAATTTCCTCCCGGACCTGAGGGTCATCCTCCTGCGCCAACCGGTCCTGCAATGCCCGCCGCGCGTGGGCCTGTTCGTAGCAGCCCAGGGCCCATGCGCAGGCGCCGCGAACGAGCGGTTCCACGTCTTGAAGACCGCGCACCAGGGCGTCGACCAACTCGCCGGCGCGCTGATGGCCCGCGACGAGAGCCGCGTTGCACAGCAGCCCGCGCCGCTTGGCACGCCACAGGGGCGTGCGGCGGAAGCGGGCGCGGAATTCGTCGTCGGTCAAGGCGAACAGTTCCGCCAGCGGCACCGGGTTGGCGCCCGGAGCGGGAGCAAACGCTGCTTCGCCGCTGACCGGCGCGCGCCGGTTCCACGGGCACACCTCTTGGCAGATGTCGCAGCCAAACAGCCAATCGCCGGTGGCGGCACGCAACCGCGGCGGTACGCCTCCTCGTAACTCGATCGTCAAGTAGCTGATGCACCGCGTGGCATCCAATACGTACGGCCTGGGAAAAGCCTGCGTGGGGCAGGCGTCGAGACAAGCGCGGCAGGTCCCACAATGCTCGCCCTCGTGCGGCGGATCATATTCCAGTTCCACGTCCGCCAACAGTGCAGCCAGAAAGAACCAGCTGCCGGCGTCCCGGTTGATGAGCATGCTGTTCTTGCCGATCCAGCCCAGACCGGCCAGACGGGCGAATTCCCGCTCCAGCAAGGGTGCCGTATCGACCACGCCCCGCACCGACGCGCCGGGCGATTGTTCCGCCAGCCACACTGCCAACCGTCGCAGTCGCCCGTGAATCACGTCGTGATAGTCGGCCGCGCCCCAGGCGTACCGCGAGATGCGGCCTTGCCCCGCCTGGCACGCCGCCGGTTCCGCCGTGCGGTACGACATTCCGAGCATCATTAGGCTGCGGACACCGGCCAGAATGCGACGCGGGTGCTGATACGCGTCACGACGCGACGGCAGATAGTGCATCTGGCCCGCACAGCCCGCGTCCAGCCACGCGTGCAGATGGTGCAGTCCGGAGGGCGTTACTGCCGGACAAACGCCCACCAGGTCGAAACCGGCCCGCTGTGCCTGGGATTTCAGCTCCCGCGTCAACTCGTCGACACGCAATCAGAAATCCCCCCGCATCAAGAGCTTGCCGTCCGCCCGATGCGCCATCTGTTGGAGCGTTTCCGGCGGGACCGTCTCCGAGACGAATGATACATGGGCGTCGCCAAAGGCAAAGTTGGCGCCGCCGGGATGGGGGCTGTCAAAGCCGCCCACGATCACCGTCGCTTCCGGTCTGTCGCTCGCCGGAACGCCCCCGTAGCGGCGGCGCTGATGGCCTTCGGCATTCAGCGGAATCCCGGCATTGCGCAACGTCCAGCGGGTGCCCGACATCCATCCCAAGTCGTCCTTCTGGTCCGGATACTTCTCGCCGATGAACATCGTATGCGCTGTGCCGTCGCTGATATCCTCGTAACGAACGGAACTGTTCAGGAAGAACACGCCATGATTGTCCGCATCGATGTCGGCATCGACGTCGTGGTGGACACCGGCATAGCACGTGAAGGCCCGATCCGGCTGGTCCGGAACGTCTACCGACGGACACTCGATGGTGGAAATGTGTACTTTGCGGACGGTCGCATTCTTCTCGTCGTACACGCCCAGCGCAAAGTCGATATGGTTGTAGGTATTCTTTTCTTCCAGGTACGGCAGCAGACGGCTGAGCCAGTTGTGGTGATAACCCTTGGGCTCGTTGACGATCGGGCCTTTTTCTTCCAGCGTGCCGGGCGGATAGGCTCGATAGGCCATCTCGTAGTTTTGCACGGCCAGGATCAGCTGCGTCAAGTTGTTAACGCACGCGACGCGACGTGCCGCCTCGCGCGCCGCCTGGACGGCGGGCAGCAGCAAGGCCACCAACACGCCGATGATCGCGATCACCACCAACAATTCCACCAACGTAAATGCGGTCTCCTTGGATCTCATGGCAAGCCTCCTGGGCCGGGTTGTGGACCCTTCTTCGTTCAGTTTAAGGTCATTTCTCGTTCGTACAACGTCCGCTGCACCGGATCGTCCGGATAATACGCTTGCACCGCAATTCGCCGCTGCGTGGCTGAGCCGGCCGCCGGGCTGACTTCAATCGCGGCGACGCCGGCGCGGCCGCTACCCAGGACCTCGGCCGACACGCGCCACGTTTCGCCCTGGTAGTCCGGCGATTTCGCCAGCGCGTGCGCCGCCCGCTGGAGGGCCGACTCGGCGATCCACAACGCCTGCTGCCGGTCCTCAGCGAGCCGGCTCTGCCGGTGGTGCTGCACGATCGCCTCCGTCAGCTCGGCGCCCAGCAGCATGACCACCAGCAGGCTCAGCAACACGGCCGCCAGAATGACGCCCCGACGCGGTTCGCGCGTGTTCGCAGGATGTGTTGTGCCAAGCCGTGCTACGCTTCGGTCAGCAGCCAGACCAGCAGTCCCTTCTGCACGTGCATGCGGTTGGCAGCTTGTTGAATGACATCGCTTTGGGGGCCGTCGATGACGCCGCCGGTGACTTCCTCGCCGCGATGGGCCGGCAGGCAGTGCAGGAAGCGTGCCCCAGCCGGCGCCTGCTTCATCAACGTTTCGTTCACCTGGTAGCCGGCCAGCGCCTTGCTGCGAATCGCTTTCTCGGCTTCCTGCCCCATGCTCGCCCAGACGTCCGTGTACACGGCATCGGCTGCTCGCACCGCCTCGACCGGATCGCGAGTCTGCAGCACGGCCGCACCCGGAATCTCCTTCTTGACGCGGGCGACGTAGGACGAGTCGAATTCATAGCCGGCAGGGCTGGCGATGGCAAACCGCACGCCCAGCTTGGCGCAGGCCAACAGCAGGCTGCGGGCGACGTTGTTGGCGTCCCCCACATAGGCCAGCGTCCTGCCTCGCACGTCCCCATACACCTCGCGGAGCGTAAACAGGTCGGCCAGCGCCTGGCAGGGATGTGCCAGATCGGTCAGTCCGTTGATCACCGGGCATGTCGCGTGTTCGGCCAACTCCTCGACCCGGCGATGGGTCTTCGCGCGGCACACGATCACGTCGACGTATTGGCTGAGCACTTGCGTGAAATCGGCGATCGACTCCCGCTCGCCCCAGCCCACGTCGGCGCCCAGGAACAGGCTGGAACCGCCCAGCTGGGCCATGCCCGTCTCGAAGCTGACCCGCGTCCGCAGCGAAGGTTTCTCGAACAACAGCCCCGCCACGCGGCCGGCCAACAGCGGTTCGCGCAGGCCCTGCTGCAACTTGGACTTGAGGTCCTGCGAAATGGCGAAGATCCGCTCGATTTCCGCAGCCGTCATTTCCCACAACGTGATCACATGTCGCATGACGCCGAATCCTATCAAGACTTCAAAGTAGCCATCACACTCCGTGTGATGATCAGCATCAAACACCGCAAAGCAGCCATCACACTCCGTGTGATGACCCGCAACAAACACCGCAAAGTAGCCATCACACTCCGTGTGATGACCCGCATCAAACACCGCAAAGTAGCCATCACACTCCGTGTGATGCTCGCCAAACACTGGACCGTTATTTCTCCAACGTCGCTAACCCGCTACCGCCAAGATCGCCTCGCCCAGCAGATCGCACCCTTCCTCGGCCTCGGCGGGCGTCAAGTTCATGGCCGGCAACAAACGCAACACGGTCCCGTGAGTGCAGTTGATCAGCAACCGGCGCTCCAGGCAGGCTTGCACGACCGGCGCGCCCGGCACGCGCAGTTCCACTCCGATCATCACACCCAGCACGCGCACTTCGACGATCAGGTCGGTCTGCTGCTGCAGGGCCTCCAGCCGTTTGCGGAAAATCTCGCCCAGTCGCCGGGCGCTGTCCACCAGCTGGTCTCGCTCGATCATTTCTACGGCCGCGATCCCGGCCCGCGCCGCGATGGGATTGCCGCCGAACGTCGCGGCGTGCATGCCGGCCCGCAGGCTGGGCGCGATCTCGGGCTTGGCCAGCATCGCACCTCCGGCCAAGCCGCCGCAGAGCGATTTGGCCAGCGTGATGACGTCCGGCGTCACCCCGAAATGCTGATACGCGAACCAGTTCCCGGTCCGGCCGCAACCCGTTTGGACTTCGTCAAAAATCAGCAGCAGTCCGTGCTCGTCAGCCAGTTGCCGCAGTCCCAGCAGGAAACCTTCGGGCGGGATGCGGACGCCGCCTTCGCCTTGAACGGGCTCGATCATGATCGCCGCGGTTTCGGCATCGATCAGCTTGCGGACCGCGTCCAGATCACCGAACGGCGCGTACACGAAACCTGCCAGCAGCGGGCCCAGCCCTTCATGGTACTTGGGCTGGGCGGTGGCCGAGATCGAACCCATCGTGCGGCCGTGGAAGCCGCCGGTGAACGTGATGATCTTGTAACGTTCGGGCGGCGTGTGCAGCCGGGCCAGCTTGATGGCCGCTTCGTTGGCCTCCGTGCCGGAATTGCAGAAGAAGGCCAGGCCGCCGAAGCTGCGCTCCGACAGCATTTGGGCCCATTGCCCCTGCAACTCCGTATGCCAGGTGTTGGGCACGTGGATCAACGTGCCCAACTGCTCCCGCACCGCCTCGACGACCGGTCCGGGGCAGTGCCCCAGCAGACCGCAGCCCCAGCCGGGAAACAGGTCCAGGTAGCGATGCCCTTCGCTGTCCCACACCGCCGACCCTTCGCCGCGAACGATGTTCAGCGGATAACGCGTGTAATTCGGAATCACATACCGCTGAAAAAGATCGACCGTTTCTTGGGAGCTGAGATGTCGCGATTTGGCCACCGTAACGACCTCCTGTGGGCAAGTTTTTCTGTTGCATGGGCCGGCAACGCGGATTGGAAAAGTTCGAAAATTCGAAAAACGAAAACTCCTTCAGACACCGCAAGGCGCGGGAAAGTTCGCGCTCTCCTCAGGCTGGTTGGTTCGCCAAGTCCGGCGGGACGGCCTGAACGATCTCCGTGCCGACGCCGCTGGTGGTGTAGATCTCCAGCAGCAGGGAATGCCGCAACCGGCCGTCCACGATATGGATCTTCTTGACGCCGCGGCGGAGCGTTTCCAGGCAGGCCTCGACCTTGGGGATCATCCCGCCGCCGACGACGCCTTCCCGGATCAGCCGCCGCGCTTCCTGGGCGCTGACCGTGTGCATCAGCGAGGCGGGATCATTCTTGTCGCGCAGCACGCCGGGAACGTCGCTGAGGAAGACCAGTTTCTCGGCGCCCAAGGCTTCCGCCACCGCCATCGCCGCAGTGTCGGCGTTGACGTTCAGCTTCTGGCCGTTGTCGTCCCAACACATGGACGGGATGACCGGAATGAGTCCGGCTTGGGACAGCTTCTCGATCAGCGAACGGTCGACGCGGGTCACCTCGCCGACGTGGCCCAGGTCGACAGGCCGGCCTTGGTCATCGTTCAGCTGGGCCTTGTGCCCGTACAGCACGCAGGTGGTGCGGAAATTCAGACCCATGGCGCGGCCGCCCAACTCCTCGATCTGCCGCGACAGCGACTCGTTGATTTCCCCCGCCAGCACGCGTTCGACGATTTCCAGCGAGCGCTGATCGGTAAAGCGGCGGCCTTGGATGAATTGGGGCTGAATGCCCGCCGCGTCCATCGCCCGGCTGATCGCCGCTCCGCCGCCGTGGACGACCACCGGCCGCATGCCGACGGTCTCCATGAAAACAATGTCGACCAGCACGTGGAGCAGCGAATCCGGCTTCTCCATCAGGCTGCCGCCCAGTTTGATGACGGTCACCTTGTCGCGAAAACGGCGGATCCAGCCCAAAGCCTCGATCAGCGTATCCGCTTTTGCTATCGCCTCTTGCAAGGGTATACTCCACACGGTTCAGGGAGAGGGCTCGGGGGAAACCCATTATTTTGCGCATCGCCTCGCGCCGTGTCAACGCAACCCGCCTCCCGCATCCCGCATCCCTCATCCCGCCCGCTGCCGCAGCGCCTCGTACAGCAGAACCGCCGCCGTCGTCGCCACGTTCAGGCTATCGGCGACGCCTTTCATCGGCAGCGACACCGCCGTCACATCCGGACCCCGCCACACGTCCGAAAGTCCGTCCGCTTCGCTGCCCAACGCGATCGCCGTCGGCAGGCGGTACGAGACCCGAGTGTAGGGCAGCGCCGCGTCGACCCGCGCGGCCACGATCTGGAACCGGCGTTGCCGCAGCCAAGCCGCAGTTTCCACGCTGCCGGCCGCACAGACGGGCACCGCGAAGATCGTGCCCAGACTCGCGCGGATGGCGTTCGGATTGTACAGGTCCGTCGCTCCGCCGGCGACGATCACGGCCGACGCCCCCACCGCATCCGCCGTCCGGACGATCGCTCCCACATTTCCCGGCTTCTCCACGCCTTCCAAGACGATCACCAGGGCGTCTCGAGGCAGCGCCAGCCCGCTCAACGCCGGCTGGGGCGCCCGCGCGACGGCCACCACGCCTTGCTCGCGATCCCCGTAGGCCAACCGGGCAAAGACGCTGGCGCTGACCCGCAGGACCGGCACACCGGCAGCCTCCCAAGCCGCCAGCGTCTGTTCGCCCGGTTCGTCGTCCGGCCCCGGACAAGCAAACACCTCGGACACCTCGACGTCCGCCTGCAGCGCCCGCTGGACTTCGCGCCAACCGTCGATCAAAATCCGCCCCTGCCGGGTTCGGCCTCGTCCGCTCCGCAGCTTGACCGCGTCCTTGACGCGCGGATTGTGCAGGCTGGTGATCCTCTCGGCCATCGCTCAGTTCACTCCCGCCAATACGCGACCAAACCGCTGGACAACTTGCGTCCGCCGGCCGTCCGCAGGTACAGCCTCTGCGCTCGGACCGCCTCGGCAGCCACGCCTGCAAAGCTGCCGGCCAGACGCTGGCGGAGGCCGTCGAGCCGGATGCTCGGCGAGTGGCATGTGAGCAGCAGGAGTGCGGGCGGGCCGGTCATCAATGCCGCGCAGTGCAACAACAGATCATCCAAATGCCGTTCAATTTTCCAGGCCTCCCCCTTCGGTCCGTGGCCGTAGCTGGGAGGATCCAGAATCACGGCATCGTAACGGTTCCCCCGGCGCACTTCGCGCTGGACAAATTTCGCCGCGTCTTCCACGATCCAGCGGATCGGCGCGCCGCTCAACTGCGATAGCGCCGCGTTGCGCCGCGCCCACGCCAGCACGGTTTTGGCCGCGTCGACATGGACGACCTCCGCGCCCGCTGCTGCCGCCGCCAGCGTCGCCCCGCCCGTGTAGGCGAACAGGTTCAAGACCTTCAGCGATCGTCCGAGGCGTCGCAACTGGCGTTCGATCCAGTCCCAGTTCTCCGCCTGTTCGGGAAACACCCCGACTTGACCCAACGGAGTCGGCCGCAATTCCAGCTGCATCCAGCCGTGCCGGATGGACCAGCCTTCCGGACGGCGCCCCGGCTGACTCCACCGGCCCTCGCCGCCCGAATCCCGTTCGTAGCGGAGGTCGGTCCGGTCCCAAGCCGCTGGCGTGCAGCGCGACAACCCGGCCGCAGCCGGACACGGACGATCGACAAGCACCCCCTGGAATCGCTCCAACCGGCGACCCTCTCCGAAGTCGATCAGTTCATACTCTTCCCGCGTGAACACGACACGCAATCTACGCTGATTCCGCGACGCGGTCCAGTTGGTCTCGGACAGAAGTTCCCCCCTCATATCCCCCACCAGCGATTGACAGAAGGGGTTACGGTTGGGCAAGATAGAGGCACAGAGCCTGCAGCGCGACCGATCATTTGTGATGGCTTGTCTGGCCGTTGGTCCGTAGAACCGTACTTTCCTCGATTTTGGCGAGGGGAATGCCCATGGCAAAGGGTGGCGATTTCACTGAAGTTCTGCTCCGTAGCGGCGTCATCAGCCCGGAACAGCTGGCGGAAGCCCAGCAATTGGCCTCCGAACAGAAAAAAACCGTCGCAGAATGTCTCGTCCATCTGGACTACGCGACCGGCGAGGATGTGGTCCAGGCCATGGCCGCACATCTCGGCATGCGATATGTGGACCTGACGGGCGTCACGATTCCTGAGAGTATCATCGAGCTGGTACCGGAACCTGTGGCGCGGGAAAACTCGGTCATTCCGGTGGCGGATGAGGACAACGTCCTGACCGTTGTCGTCAGCGACCCCTTCGATATGGAAACCATCGAGAAGCTCCGCTTTATTCTCAACCGGCGAATTGAAACCGCCCTGGCCCCCAAAGAAGCCATCCAAGGAGCCATCAACCGCCATTACGGACAAATCGAGGGCGAAAGCGCTGACTCGATGCTGCAGGAATTCACCGATACGGCCATCGACTTTACCGAGACCACCGAGGATTTTTCCGGCGGAGAAGCGGTGGACGAGAACAGCGCTCCGGTGGTGCGGTTGGTCCAGTTGCTGATCTCCGAAGCGGTCCAGCTCCGCGCTTCCGACATTCACGTCGAGCCGTTCGAGAACCGGATCCGCATCCGATATCGAATTGACGGCATGCTCATGGAACGAGACAGTCCGCCTCGCCGGCTCCTGGGAGCCATCACGTCCAGAATCAAAATCCTCGCCAAGATGGATATCGCCGAACGACGCCGACCCCAGGACGGACGTATCAAGGTGACGGTGGGCGAAAAGGAACTGGACCTGCGTGTCAGTATCTTGCCTACGAATCACGGGCAAGCGACCGTTCTGCGAATTCTGGATAAAGATAATATCAAGATCGGTGTCCGACAGTTGGGACTTTCCGAAGGCAACTACAAGAAATTCCAGAACCTCATTCGCCGCCCCAACGGGATCATTCTCGTGACCGGGCCGACGGGATCCGGAAAGACGACCACCCTGTACGCCGCGCTGAACTACCTGAACCGCCCCGACCGGAAGATCATCACCGCCGAAGACCCCGTCGAGTACTACCTGCCGGGGATCAACCAATGCGAAGTAAAACACAGCATAGGACTAGACTTTGCTCGGATCATTCGCGCCATGATGCGGCAGGCGCCAAATGTGATTCTCGTGGGCGAGATGCGGGATCAGGAGACGGCATCCATGGGAATCCAAGCTTCTTTGACTGGACACTTGGTATTCAGTACACTGCACACGAACGATGCGCCCACTGCTATTACACGTATGGTTGACATGGGAGTTCCCAACTATTTGGTGGCCAGCACCGTGATTGCGGTGCTCGGTCAGCGGTTGATTCGCACGATCTGTCCCAAGTGCAAGCAGACGTATGTACCCCGCGAAAGCGAACTGCACGAGGCCGGGATTCCGGACGAGGTGGTCAAGACGGCGAACTTTATGAAAGGCAAGGGCTGCGGATACTGTCAGAAAGGCGGTTTTCGCGGCCGGCTTGGGATTCACGAATTGATGCTCGTTACTGCCAAGATCCGCGAGATGATCTTTGCGAACAAGAACACCGTCGAACTCCGCGAGCAGGCGATTCAACAGGGCATGGCGACCTTGTATCTGGACGGGCTGCTGAAAGTCATCAAGGGCATCACCACGCTGGAGGAGATCTTTCGCGTGGCCAAGCGGACGGAGCAGGACCGGAACTTGGATTTCAACCTGATTGCCCAGTAATGCACAAACGATTTGCGTCACAGGGGCGAAGCCCGAATAATCGGCTGTCGCCCGGGAAGTCCCCGGAGGTGAACTATTCATGGCAACGATTCTGATCGACAAGCTGTTGCAAGCGTGTGTCAAGCAAGGCGCTAGCGATATCCACATCGCCGTGGGGCAACCTCCGGTGTTTCGGCTGCACGGCCGCTTGCGGAGGTTGGAGACCAAGGTCTTGGAGCCGGAAGATACGGTGGCGCTGATGAAAAGCATCACGCCGGAACGTTGCCAGCGCGAACTGCAGGAGCAGGGCGGCTGTGACTTCGGCTTCGCGTTTGGCGATCAGGCCCGGTTTCGGGTGTCCGTGTTCAAGCAGCGGGGCAACATCGGGTTGGTGTTGCGGCAGATCCCGACCACGATGCTCAGTCCGGAGCAGTTGGGCCTGCCGGACGTGGTCACCAAGCTGGTCCTCAAGCCGCGCGGTCTGATGTTGGTCACCGGCCCGACGGGTTCGGGCAAGAGTACGACGCTGGCCAGCCTGGTGAACTATATCAACGAGAACGTGGACCACCACATCATCACGATCGAGGATCCGATCGAATTCTATCACTACCACAAGAAATCGACGGTGAACCAGCGCGAGGTGGGCGTCGACGTGCCCAGCTTTGCCGAAGCGATCCGCCGCGCTTTGCGCCAGGACCCGGACGTGATCCTGGTCGGTGAATTGCGTGACTTGGAGACCATCGAGGCGGCCATCACGGCGGCCGAAACCGGGCACGTGGTGTTCGGCACGCTGCACACCAACAGCGCTCAGGGCACGGTCAACCGTATCATTGATGCCTTTCCTGGTAATTTGCAGGACCAGATCCGCACCCAATTGTCCACGTCCATTATCGGCGTTGTCGCCCAGACCCTGATTCCCAAGATCGGCGGCGGCCGCGTGGCGGCGTACGAAATCCTGGTCTGCACGTCGAGCGTCGCCAACCTGATCCGCGAAAACAAGACGTTCCGTATCAATTCCTCGATTCAGACGGGGGCCAAGTACGGCATGCAACTGATGGACGACGCCCTATTCAAATTGTGGAAAGAAGAGAAGTGTACGATCGAGGATGTGCTGTCCAGGGCTCACGTCCCCGACGATCTGGCCAAGCGAATCGTCAATGCCAAGCGGGGAATCGAAGAGGAAGTACCCGAGGAAGTGCCGGAGGCGTTCAAGCAGTAACAGTACTCGGCGCATAATTCCCATACTTCGCATAACTCCCATATTTTTCTCGGAATCACTAGTTATGGCCATTCGCCGCATCGGACAAATTCTGGTCGATCTCGGATTCATCACCGACGAGCAGTTGGAGATGCTGCTGGAGGAGCAGGAGCAGCGGCCCGGTGAATTGCTGGGCAAGATCGCCGAAGAGATGGCGCTGATCACCGACGAGCAACTGGCTCAGGCGCTGGCCGAACAGATGCACATGCAGGTGGTCAATTTGGGCGAGATCGAGTTGAATCGTGACGTGATCGGTACGATTACCGACACGATGGCCCAGTTGTACCGCGTGATCCCGGTGATGCTGGACGACAGGACGTTGACCCTGGCCACCTGCGATCCGCAGAACCTGGCCATCCAGGACGAACTGCGGAACTTCCTGGGTTACGATATCCGGTTGGTGGTGGCCACCGAGGGCGACATCAAGCGGGCCTTGGGCAAGTACTACGCCAGCGAGAGCGAGAGCATCGAGACCATCTTGAGCGAGTTGGAGCAGGACGACGAATTAAGGCAGGCGGTCGCCGCCGCCGCCGGCACTCACGGTCCGATCGACTTGACCAGCGTCGAGGCGTTGGCGGACAGCGCCCCGGTCCGCAAGCTGCTGAACATGGTGCTGTTGATGGCCATCAAGGACCACGCCAGCGACATCCACTTCGAGCCGTTTGAGGACGAGTTTCGCATCCGCATCAAGGCCGACGGGGTGTTGTACGAAATGGTTCCGCCTCCGCGGCATTTGGCCTTTGCCATCACGACCCGGATCAAAGTCATGTCGAACCTGGACATCGCCGAACGGCGGTTGCCGCAGGACGGGCGCATCGAGTTGTCGGTCGGCGGTCACCCGGTGGATCTGCGGGTCAGCGTGCTGCCGACCATGTTTGGCGAAAGCGTGGTGATGCGGGTCCTGGATCGCTCGTTGGTGGCCCTGGACTTGACCCGTGTGGGCTTGGACGACGAGACGCTGGCGCGGCTGCGAAAGTGCATCAACATTCCCAACGGCATTATCCTGGTGACCGGCCCCACCGGATCGGGCAAGACCACCACGCTGTACTCGGCCCTGGCCGAATTGAACAAGGTGGAAGACAAGATCATTACGACCGAGGACCCGGTCGAATACGATATCGACGGGTTGGTCCAGATTCCGATCGATGCGGAAATCGGCGTCACCTTCGCCGCCTGTTTGCGGTCCATCCTGCGGCACGATCCCGATCGCATCCTGGTCGGCGAGATCCGCGACTTGGAGACGGCCGAGATCGCCATCCAGGCCTCCTTGACCGGCCACACCGTGTTCAGCACGCTGCACACCAACGACGCGCCCAGCACGATCACGCGGATGAAAGACATGGGAGTGCCCACGTTCTTGATCACGGCGACGGTCGAGGCGATTCTGGCCCAGCGGCTGGTCCGCCGGATTTGTACGCAGTGCCGCGAGCCGATCGAACCGTCCGACGAGGCGCTGATCGAATTGGGGCTGAAGCGGGAAGAACTGCAGGGCAAGACCTTCTTCCGCGGCAAAGGTTGCGACGCCTGCAACAACACGGGTTACAAAGGCCGTCTGGGCCTATTCGAACTGATGGTCCTGAACGACCAGATGCGCGACCTGATCATGTCCAACGTCACCACCGACGAGTTGCGGGAGGTCGCCCGCAAGAACGGCATGGTCACCTTGCGCGAAGTCGGCATCAAGAGCATCCTGGGCGGCATTACGACCGCCGACGAAGTGATACGAGAAACGGTGTTGGAAGCGTGAACGAAGGACGAAGGACGAAGGATGAAGGATGAAGGACGAAGGACGAAGGACGAAGGATGAAGGACGAAGGATGAAGGATGAAGGACGAAGGACGCATGAACGGGAGGTTTCCTCCGTCGTGCTTAGTCCTTCGTCCTTGATGCTGCTTTGTCCTTCGTACTTAGTCCTTCGTCCTTAGTCCTTCGTCCTTGATGGTGGTTCGTCCTTCGTACTTAGTCCTTCGTCCTTAACGGGGGTTTTGGCCATGCCAACTTATGAATTTGAAGCGATGGACGCTCGCGGCGAAGAGATCCGGGACGTGATCGACGCGCCGACCGAGGAAGAGGCCCAGACGACGATCCGTCAGATGGGCTACTTCGTGACCAAGATCACGCTCAAGAAAACCAAAGAAGGGGCGGTCGCCAAAGGGCCCAAGAAGAAGCGCGGGTTCGCGCTCGGCGGCGGCGGCAGCAAGGCGGTTACCACCTTTACTCGCCAGCTGTCCATTCTGCAGGATGCCGGCCTGCCCATCGTCCGCAGCTTGAAGATCCTGGAGGGCAATGCCAAACCGGGCAAGCTCAAAAATGCGCTGATGAGCGTCGTCGAGGAGATCGAGGCCGGGGCCACGCTGTCGGAGGCCATGGCCAAGAACCCGAAGATGTTCAATCGCCTGTACGTGAACATGATCAAGGCCGGCGAGGCCGGTGGCGCCTTGGAAGTGATTCTCCAGCGTCTGGCCGATTTCCAGGAACGGGCCGAAGCGTTGAAGCGCAAGGTCAAGGGGGCCATGATCTACCCGGCCGTGGTCATCACGGTGGCCATCGGCATCTTGGTGTTCATCATGCTCAAGATCGTGCCCGTGTTCACCAAGATGTTCACCGAATTCGAGCTGGAGTTGCCGGCGGCCACCCAGTTGCTGATCGCCATGTCGGAGTGGGTCATCAAGTGCTGGTTCTTGATCCCGCTGATCCCGGTCGGAGTGTTTCTGGCGATCAAGCTGGTCCGCAAGTTCCGCCACGGCCGCATCGGGTGGGACATGTTTATCCTCAAAGTGCCCATCATGGGCACGTTGATCGAGAAGAACATCATGGCCCGCACGACGCGCACGCTGGGCACGCTGGTGGCCAGTGGCGTGCCCATTTTGGAAGGACTGCAGATTACCCGCGACACGTCCGGCAACGCGGTCTTCGAGCGGTTGTATGCGAAGGTGGCCGAGTCGATCCGCGAGGGCGATCCGATTGCCAAGCCGATGAAGGCCTACTCGACCCTGGGCTTCCATCCCATCTGCCTGGGGTTCTGGTTCTTTGCCGGGGCCTTGCCTGGCATGTTGGTCATGGTCCTGCCCGGCATGCTGCTGATCGGCATGTACATGGCCGTCGGTTTGGGCGGCCTGTTGTGTTTGTTGTACGTGGTTCGCATGAAGGCCCGCGTGGTCGACGACCTGGTCGTGAACATGGTGGATGTGGGCGAGGAGACGGGCGAATTGGACACGATGTTGTACAAGGTGGCCGACACCTACGACGACGAAGTCAAGGTGATGACGGAGAGCCTGACGTCGCTGATGGAGCCGATCATCATCGTCTTCCTGGGCTTCGCCGTCGGCTTCATCGTCATCTCGCTGTTCCTGCCGCTGGTCAGCATGATCCAAGGACTGTCGTAACGGAAGGTGTCAGTGGTCAGTGGTCAGTTGAAAAAGACAACACGGCGTTGGAGCCAACTGACGACTGACGACTGACAACTGACAACTGACAACTGACAACTGACAACTGAGGCAATTGTCATGACAACCAACAAATCACGCCGCCCCCGCGGCTTTACCCTGGTCGAAATGCTGGTCGTGATCGCCATCATCGGCGTGTTGGCCGCCATCCTGGTCCCCACCCTGTACCGGGTGGTGATCAAGGCCCGGCAGACCCGGATCGCGCAGGAGATGTCGGAACTGCACAAGGCCATGGAGTCGTACAAGCAAAAGTTCGGCGACTACCCGCCGGACTTCACCACGTTAACTGGGCCAGCAGACTTGACCGACCAGAACCACTTGGTCGTCCGGCACCTGCGCAAGGCGTTTCCACGCCTCGCGGAGAACTTGCCGTCCGTGTTTAACGACGGCAGCGGGAATCTCGACAAGCCGAATCCTGCTGAGGCCTTGGTCTTTTGGCTCGGCCAACTGTGGAACGACCCCCGAAAGCCCCTAACTGGTTCGGGAGAGCTGACTACGCTTTTTCCATTTGACGAAAAGCGATTGATAAAGACAAGGACAATTGGAACAGGCACCGCTCAGCGGGACTTGTACGTTTATGTTCCGCCGGACGGCAAGAACGCGCCCTACGTCTACTTCGACAGCCGAGTTTACACAAATGCAAAACCCATCCCTGGCAGCAGCCCTCCCGTCGCTATTGCTAGTCTGTGCGTGTACAAGGATGCGGCGGGTACCGAGTTGTTGTATCCCTACGCGACCAAGCGGAATAACGCCCCGGTCGATCCAGTCACTAATCCACTCACCATGCCCAACCCGACGACGTTTCAGATCATCTCGGCTGGTTTGGATGGGGATTACGGGGACGTAACGAGCGTCATCGCGGGGGATCCAACGACCTACAAGGTCTTTCCGTTCGGGGACAACTACCAGATCGGCGACTGGGACAACATCTCCAATTTTAGTGTCGGCGGCGACGGCACGATCTTTGAGGATCACATGAAATGAACCCGCGTCGGTCCGTGACAATTCGAAGCGGCTTTACGCTGATGGAACTGCTGGTGGTCATCATGGTCATCGGCATCCTGGCCAGTTCGCTGCTGTTCGCGATGTACAACGCCGTCCAGCAGGCCAAGGAGGCGCGCACCAAGGCCCAGATCGCCAAGCTGCACGAATTGCTGATGACGCGCTGGGATTCGTACCGGACACGGGCGATACGTGTCCAGGGGTTGCAGAGCGCCGCACGTCGTAATGCACGTACCGTCGCCACGGCTCGCCTCTTGGCTCTCCGTGAACTAATGCGGTTGGAGTTACCGGACCGGAAGGAAGACGTTCTAGATCCAATTGCGGAGCCAGCTAGGGGGGTCACTTTTTTGGTTTACGGCGGCGACGACGTGTACATTCCCCGCCCAGCCTGCAATCGAGAGTACTTGCGAAGAGTCGCGAACTTGGTCCAACCTGCCAACCTGACGGCTGGAGCGGCCAAGTGGACGGAAGTGTATCAAGACGCCGAGTGCCTTTATATGATCATCGCCTCGATGCAGGACATCGCCGGCAACGGCCTCGATTTCCTGCACGAGGGCGAGGTCGGCGATCTGGACGAGGATGGGATGCCGGAAATCCTGGATTCCTGGGGCAAGCCGATTGCCTTTATTCGCTGGGCGCCGGGATTCGTGGAGCACCCCGGACCTGATTTCACGTTCCAAACAGCGGACGATATCCCGTCGTATTCGAATCTTCAGATTGTCGATCCCGAGGGGTCACCCGATCCGTTTGACCCACTTCGGATCGACAAGCGGGCGCCGGTTACAATGGACAGCAGCGGAACCGCGGAATACCAGTTCAACTTTGCACTTTATCCGCTCGTTTTCTCGGGTGGTCCGGACGAATTGCTGGACATCGTCCGGTTCGATTACGACGATACGACGGATCCCCCGACGCAGGTCGCTTTTAATTTCTTCCGCAGCGGTGGAGGCGTGGTCAACGATCCCTACGCGATCCTGCCGACAAGCGGGCGACGGCTCGGCATGCCGTTCCTGAATTCCGACGGGTACAAGGACAACATTACCAATCACGGACTGGGAGAGGGGGAATAAGACGTGAAGCGAGCGTATTCAACAATCCGACTCGATTCGCGGCGCAGACCGC
>CAZAQY010000022.1:51971-57181 GCA_964486845.1 uncultured Pirellulaceae bacterium | reverse complement strand
GGGTTCGAGGGCCACCAGGATCCGCATCTGAGGCGTGATCTGGATCACCGCCTACTCCCCTTCGCGATAGCGGCGGAAGTACTCGCGGGTGTGCTCGCGTTCCTTTTTGGGCAGGCGGAGGTCGGTTAGCGGGTCGGCGTCCTGGCTGAAGTTGCTCTGCAGTTGCTCCTTGACCTCTTGCAGCGTGTTGCCGGCCTGGTTGGGGCCGCCTGCCGTGCCGGTGCGGACGGCCTCGCCGGGCTGGACGTTGCCTTTGACGCGGGATTCGTACATGCTGGTATCCGTCTTGGTTTCCGGGCGGTCCCCTTTTCCTCGGCCCTCTCCCAGGCCCATCCCCGGTTCGCCATCGTTGCCTTTGCCGTCCATCCCGAACTGGCCCAGGCAGGCTTCACAGCCCTCGCCATTGCACTGCTGGCAGCCCATCGCCTCTTTGGCCATGGCGATCTCGTCGAGCATCTGGTCCAGCGTTTCGAGTTGGTCCATCTGCGCCTGCAGGTCTTTCAGTCCCTGGGCCATCTGATCCAACTGGGCGGCGGCCGCCTTGCCGTCGCCATTCTGCAGGCACTCGCGGCACTGGCCCAGTTGCTGAGCCAGCTTCTGCAGCGCGTCCATCTGGTCGTTCATGCGGTTCAATCGGTCCAGCTGCTGTTGGAGTTTGCCCGCGCCCTCCAAGTCGCCCGCGGCTTGACGCTTGCGAATCTCCTCCTCCAAGTCGCGTTTCGCCTGTTCGTGGCTTTCCTTCAACTCCTGCAACCGGTTCTGGATCCGCTCCAGTTGCTTAATCAACTGCTGTTTCTCTTCCTCGGTCAGCTGGCCGTTACTGAGCTTCTCCTGCAGGTTCTTGAGTTCGTCGACCGCTTTTTGGAAGTCGCCTTGCTTCATGGCTTCGGCGATCTTGTCGGCCGGGCCGCCTGCAATGTCCTTGAGCCGGTTTAGTTGCTCGCGCATCTTGTCTACGCCGCCCAACTGTTCCCGGCGCTCTTGCAGCGTCTTGGCCAGGTCGTTCATCTTGACCAAGGCATTCTTGCGGTCGATATCAGGCTTGTTCGCCAGTTCGTCGACACCCTTCTGCAATTGCTTGAACAAAACGTCCGCGTCCTCCAGGCCCTTTTCCTCGGCCTTCTTCTTGGCTCGCTCCATTTGCTCCTGCAGCTTCTTGGCGCTGCGGTTGACCTGCTTGGCCTGCTGATTTTGCGAGTTGGCGGCGACGGCCTGCGTCTCGGGTACGGCGTTGGGCACGAAGTAAACCAGTGCAAAGATCGCGGCCGCTGGCAACAAGGGCAGCAAGACGCGCCGCTGCGGCCTGACCGCGAAACTGTCGCGCACGTCGATCCGTTCCATGCGGTAGATCGCGTCTTGAATCAACGCCCGGCCCGCGTCGGTACCCAACTCGTCGTCCGTCAACGACAGTGCGCTGGCCACGCGCTCTTTCAACTGGCAGCGGCGATCGATCTCGATCGCGGCGTCGAGGCCCGAACGCCGCACGCAGTAGGTCCAAACGGCGGCGACCAGCAACCCGGCGGCAAGCCCGCCGCCGACCCACGACCAGGTCCACACTGAGGCGCCAGCGGACAGAACCCAAATTTTGGGCACGGCCAGTCCGACGGCGGTCACGATCAGCGTCGCGAACAACGACCAGGCAATGATGCTCAGGAACTGCTGGGCGATCATGCGGCGACGCGCCACGGCGACTTGTTGTTGAACCTTGTCCACGGCGATAGCCTCCAACCTCTTCCAGTGTCCAAGTAGAACGGAATTCATTCCGTTCGCGCCGGAAAATGCCTGCTCCGGAACGGAATGAATTCCGTTCTACTCTATCGTAGTCCCGCATCTCGCAAAATGGAATCGGCCCAGCGCGCGTCGGCCTCGCCCAGACGCGGAACGGGCTCCCGCCGGTAGTCGATCCGATCATAGCGGCCGTCCCGATAACAGTCGTCCAGTATCGGCTGAAGCCGCAGGACAACGTCCTTGTCGGCTGGCCGCAGCGGCACGGGGATGTTGGGCAACGGTTGCCGCAGCGGCACCGGGTACAGTTCCGCCTCACCCAGCCGAGTCGCTCGGCGAATGCAGATCATGTAGGCCGCGCGACAAACGGACGGCAGACGGTCTTCCGGGATCGCCAGCACAAAATTGCCCGCTCGAATCAGGTCGATCTCCACCAAGTTGACTTTGGCGTCCAGGTACTCGCGTTGTTTGCCAATGTAGATCAACTGACCGGTGGACCCAACTTTGTTGGCGGGACTCAAAATCTCGATCGCCGTCACCAACTTCCCACCGCCGCTGGTTTCCACGATTTCCAGGTGCCGGCGGGTTGCCGGTTCGTCTTCCAGTCTGACGACGTACGGTTGAGCTACATCCACCGTCGAAATTGCCGGGGCTGCCGCGCTCTCGGCAGCCGACATGCCGGGGGTCTCGACGACGCGAACGTCCGGGTACACGGTACGCTTGGTTTCGTCGTCTTCCGTGATCGCCAAAGACTCTTCTACCCGTGCTTGCAGGTCGTCGGGCAGCTGTGCGTTGAGTTGGTTCCTGGCATAGACCATCAAGGTGGTATGGATGTCGCCCCAGTGCGCTTCCAGGTACGGATCCATTCCCGGAAATGGACTTCTCATGACGAATCCCCCACGTATGACGCAACGAGCCCGGTACCTTCATTATACGATCTGCCGCGGGCGTTTCTGGAGGCGAGAAGCTCGACCTTTTCAAAAAGCCGGGCTTCTTTTCCTCGCTGCGTTTCGGCTGCGGGAAGCGGCACCGGATTGCTATTTGCCCAACTTGAGCAATCTGGGATACTTCTGCCCTAATCTCGCGAAAGGATGCACGAGCATGAAGATCTTCTTTTCCGTGGGCGAGCCCAGCGGAGATTTGCACGGGGCTAATCTGGTCAAGGAGTTGCGCCGGCAGAATCCGGCAGTCGAGTGCGTCGGCTACGGCGGGCCGAATATGGCGGCCGCCGGGTGCCAATTGCACGCGGATTTGACCCAGCTGGCCGTGATGTGGTTCCTCCGCGTGCTGCTGAACCTGCACCATTTCTGGCGGCTGTACCGCCGAGCCAAGGACTACTTCCGCGACGAGCGTCCCAGCGCCGTGGTGTTGATCGACTACCCGGGCTTCAATTGGTGGATCGCGCGCGCGGCCAAGACATACGGCATCCCGGTGTTCTACTACGGCGTGCCGCAGATGTGGGCTTGGGCTCCGTGGCGGGTCCGCAAGATGCGGCGGCTGGTGGATCACGTGCTGTGCAAACTGCCTTTCGAAACCGATTGGTACAAATCGCGGCAATGCCACGCGACCCACGTCGGGCACCCGTACTTTGACGAAGTCCAGCGGCAGCGACTGGATCAGGCTTTTCTGGACGAACAATCGCGGCGTCCAGGGCGGCTGGTCACGATCCTGCCGGGATCGCGAACTCAGGAAGTCGCCAAGAATCTGGCGTCGTTCCTGAAGGCGGCCTGCGAGATTCGCCGGCGAGTTACGGATGTCCGCTTTGCGATCGCCAGTTTCAACGAGAAGCAGGCGGCGATGGCCAGAGAACAAGTCGCCGCACTCGACTTGCCCGTGGACGTCTTCACGGGACGCACGCCGGAGCTGATCCGACTGGGCCGGTGCTGTCTGGCGTGCTCCGGCTCCGTGTCGCTGGAACTGCTGTACCACGTCAAGCCGACGGTCATTTTGTACCGGGTCGGCTGGTTTGCGTACACCGTGGCACGCAACCTGTTCATCAAGGTCAAGTTCATCACGCTAGTCAATCTGCTGGCCGCCGGCGATCCGTTCTTGCGCCGCGGCGCCCGATACGATCCGCGAGCAGCGGCGGGTAGGGGCGTCTTGTTTCCGGAGCATTTGACATACGAGGATCGCACACAGCAGATGGCCGAACAGATCACGGAATGGCTGGTCGACGAATCGCGGTATCAGCGTCGAGTGCGCGAGTTGCAGGAGTTGAAACAACAACACGCCCGAGAGGGCGCTTCGAGCCGCGCGGCTGGTTACATTCTGCGGCACATCGACCTCGACGCACCGCCGTTGTCTGGCCCGCATTTTGATCTGAGCACGATGCGCCGCGCAGACAAGCGGCGCAAAGAAACAGAGAAATCGGCTTGACGCAAAACGTACCATTCTGCTTCAATGGGCCAAGCTGGGTGAACCGAGCAGGTGGACGACCCAAAGAAGACTTGGCAACGGAGCCAGGTTGGGTGCTTTGCCGGTGCAGCCCATGATGAGTGCGACCGTCCTCGTCGAGGGCGTTGCGAGGTGCTGGTCGCGACCCAACACGGACGCCCGTCAGAAGGAGCCGAAGGACATGGCAACGAAGAAACCCGCCGCGAAGAAGACCGCGTGCAAGACGAGCTGCAAGTCGAAGCCCGCCGCCAAGAAGTCCGCGAAGAAGACCGCCAAGAAGTAGACCGCCGGTCGGAGCGGAGCCCGTGAATGCTCGCCCCGACTGCCCGTTCTCCGGACAACAGCGAGACAGGCCGGATGCGATCCGCAGACACGCGGGTCGCACCGGCCTATTGTTTTCTGTGCTTTCTACTTGGCCTTGCCCTGCGGGCCGACGCCGGTAGTGGCGGGGGAGTCCTTGTACATCATCCGCACGCCGTCGTCGGAGAGCAGTTTGCCGGTGGTTTTGTCCCAGATTCGCGTGCGGACTTTCAAGCGGTGCTTTTCCGCGTGGCAGTCGGTACACGTTCTGTCGGTCTTCTTGGCCGCCACAAACACTTCGTCGTGGTTGCCGCTGTCGATTAGATCCTGCTTGCGGTGGCATTTCGCCAGGCACGACGCGGCGACCTTCTCCCGCGGGAACATGATGTCCGGCGGGGTCAGTCCGTCCTCGTCGCCGCTGTGCTTCTCGGAAATCCCGTGGCACGTCTCACAGCCGACGCCGACCGGCTGATGCCTCTTGCTCAGTTCTTCCTGCTCGTAGGGCGCGTGGCAGACGTAGCAGTAGGAGTTGTCCGCCGGTTCAGGCGGCGGATCGGTGTCCGGCTTGTCCGCCGGCTTGGCGACGGTCGCGGCGGCCTCCGCTCGGGGTAAATCGGCGGGGCTGGCGATCGCAGCGCGGAGCAGGGCCAGCAGCAGAAGCCCGCCCACGGCACCCGCGGCGAACAGGAACCCAAGCTGGGACGATACACGCACCGATCGAAACATGGAGATTCACCTCGATACAAAGCAGCCCAAGCCGTCGCCAGCACCGGACTTGTTCAACTCTTGGA
>CAZAQY010000022.1:1515-51871 GCA_964486845.1 uncultured Pirellulaceae bacterium | reverse complement strand
TTTTGACCTTTTCGACTCCTGGACTTTTCGACCTTTCGCCTCTTCGACTTCCAAGCCTCGGACCCTACACGTATTCCCACTGCTTCAGCCACTGGTAGTCGGGTGGCAGGCGAGCCCACATTTCTTGGCCCAGGCGTTGCAGTTCGGCCCGTTCTTCGCCGTCCAACTCGCGGCGTTCCTGGACTGCTTTCACGACGTTGTCCACCTGGTGAGCGGTGATCAGGCCGGGGATCGGCGCCGTGACGGCCGGGTTGCCCAGGATGTAGCGGATCGCCATCCGGGCGCGGCGGTCGTCTTCTTCGACGTGCGGGCCGACCGGCGAGCCGTCGCCCTGGAAGATCGAGTTGCTGGCAAACGGCTTGATGCCCAGCATGCCCACGTCGTGCTTGATCAACGCGTCGAGCAGGCTGTCCTGCGGCAGGGCTTTGGTGCTGGCCGTGTACGGCGTACACAGCATCTGCATCACGTCCGGATAGGTCTCGATCAGCATCTTGGCCCACTTGCGATCGTGGGTGGAAAAGCCGGTGAAGTGGCACAGCCCTTTCTTGCGCGCCGTGGCGAGGGCCTCGACCATCGCCTCGACATCCGCCTGGCTGTGCGATCCGCCACGTTCGTAAGCCATCAGCCGCCAAACATCGGCATACTCAAGGTTGCAGCGTTTCAGACCCGCCTCGAACAATTCGACCAGGCGTTTGGCGGTGCAGTTTTCCGGCACGCGCAGTTCGCTCGCCGGGTGCGAATAGGCCAGGTAGAACTTGTCGCGGCGGTCCTTTAACACGCTGCAGTACATTTCCGGTTCCGCGTCGCCCGCGAAGTCGATGCAGTTGATGCCGACCTCGACGCAGCGGCGGACCACATCGTCCCGGTTCTTCCGCAGCGCCTCCATGTCCGCCGAGTTGCTGGAGCCGCGATACGGGTCCATCGCGCCGCCGAGCTGGATCACCTTGTCGACCCGTTTCCAGTGGCCGCCCAGGCACACGGCGGAAACCCACAGGCCGGTCTTGCCCAGCCGGCGGTATTCCATGTTGGGATTGTAGTTGCGCGTGTTCTTGACCTCCGCCGGGACGTCGGTCGCCCCCGCGGCGACGATCCGCCGCGGCGCCGCAGCGAGCGAAACGCCCGCCGCCACGCCCGCCGCCGCTATCGCCGTGTCTCGCACAAAGATCCGCCGTGTGACCCGCCGTTGACTCATGTCAGCTCTCCAAGGGAATGTTCGAATCGTAGCCATCTCGCTCCGCGAGATGACCAGCCGTACTGTCTTTCTGCCGTCCTCTCGCTCCGCTGTCCTCTCGCTCCGCTGTCCTCTCGCGGAGCGAGAGGGCTACTTTCCAAGCCGCGTCCGGACTAGCCCATGTGATAGTCATTGCGTGCCGCGCCGTCAAGCTTATGATCTTTGGAATGGACCAATTAGGAATTTTTGCCAAGTACTGGCAACCTGGCGCGGTCAAGACGCGCTTGGCGGCGACGGTAGGTGAGGCGGCGGCCAGCCAGGTGTATCGGCGGTTTCTGATCACGATGCTGCGGCGTTTCGATCATGTCGCCGAGCGCCGCGTTCTCGCCTTTACGCCGCCGGACCAGCGTGCCGAATTCGCGCTTCTGGCTGCAGACGCCTGGACGTTACAGGACCAGGGGGCCGGGGATCTGGGCATGCGGATGCAGAACTATTTCACCGCCGCGTTCCGCAGCGGCGCTGACCGCGTGGTTCTGATCGGCTCGGATAGCCCCACACTGCCCCCGGACTGCGTGAAGGCGGCATTCCAGCTGTTGGAGACATTCCCAGTTGTGTTGGGGCCGGCCGAGGATGGCGGCTATTATCTGGTGGGCGCGGCGGGCGAGGTGCCGCCGATCTTCGCAGGCGTCGCTTGGAGCACCCCGGTCGTCTGGAACCAGACGCAGTCGCTGCTGCAGGCCGCCGGATGTCCCTGCGGCGTGCTGCCGATGTGGTATGATGTTGACGATTTGCCGGGGCTGCGAAGAATGCATCAGGAACTGGCCGACCGTCCGCCGGTTGACGAGGCACTCCGGCAATTGCACAAGGAAGTGGCGCGCGTCCTGGATGACCACCATGAGTGACGATCAGACCGAGCACAAACCGCCGACAGCCGACGACGAGCCCGCCCAAGACTTTGCGTTTCGGCGGGCCGCTGCCAAGGTGCGCGAGTTCCCCCAGACGCCCGGCATCTACTTGATGAAGGACGCCGCCGGCCGTGTGATCTACGTCGGCAAGGCGAAGAATCTCCGCTCGCGAGCCGGAAGTTATTTCTCCAAGACGGCAGCGGAGGAACTGCGAACGGCGTACTGGGTCTCCGAAATCTGCGACATCGACTACGTAGAATGCGAGAGCGAGGTCGACGCGCTGTTGATGGAGGCGCGGCTGATCAAGGACGTCCAGCCCAAGTACAACAAGGAGCTGAAAGACGACAAGACGTTCCCGTACCTGATGATCCGCACGCGCGAGGATTTCCCGCGGGTCGAGGTGACGCGGGAACCGAAGGATCACGGCGTCAAGTTGTACGGCCCCTTCGCTTCCGCCGGCGCGCTGCGCGGTGCGGTCCAGGTGCTGCAGAAGATCTTCAAGTTTCGCACGTGCAGCCTGGACATCGAAGAAAACGACGAGCGGTGGCGGTGGTTCCGCCCCTGCCTGCTGGCCAGTATCAACCAGTGCTCGGCGCCCTGCAATCTGCGGATCGGCAAGGAGGACTACCGGCGGGACATCAAGCGGCTGCAGATGTTCTTGGACGGTCACAAGGAGCGGCTGCTGGCTCAACTGCGCGCGGAAATGCAGGATGCGGCCCAATCGCTGCAGTTCGAAAAAGCGGCGGCGCTGCGGGACGAGATCCACATGCTGCAGACGCTCGACGACCGCGGCGAACTGGACACGCACGCCCAGCCGGAAGTCTTCTACGTGGACCCGAAGAAGGGCTTGGCCGGGCTGCGCAAGGTGCTGAACTTGCCTCGGGAGCCGCGCACGATCGAGGGCGTCGACATCGCTCACCTGGCCGGCGGCCAGACGGTGGCCAGCCTGGTGCAGTTCATCGACGGCTTGCCGTTCAAGCCTGGTTACCGCCGTTACCGCATTCGCCAGGTGGCCGGCATCGACGATTTCCGCAGCATCCACGAAGTCGTCTCGCGACGCTTTCGGCGGCTGCACGACCAGGACGAAGTCTTCCCCGACATCCTGCTGATCGACGGCGGCAAGGGCCAGCTGAACGCCGCCCTGGCCGCCTTCCGGGAACAGCAGATCGATCCCCCCACGCTGCTGTCGCTCGCCAAACGCGACGAGGAGATCTATCTGCCGGGGGCCGAGGAACCGCTGCGGCTCAGCCGCCATGCCTTCGCCCTGCGCCTGCTGCAGTACGTGCGGGACGAAGCGCACCGCTTTGCCCAGCACTATCACCACCTGCTGCGGAAGAAATCGACGCTGGGCGAGTGACAACCCGGCACGCTCGCACGACACGCGTGTCCTGCTGACTCAGACCCCGACTGGTTCACTGCACCACCATCTCGGTGAACGGGAACACGTACGCTTGCAGCATCACGAGCACACCGACCAGCGCGGCGAGCACCAGACTGTGGGCGAACACGACCCGCAGGATCTGGCCTTCGTGGCCGTAGAAGTTCGTCGCGGTACTCGCGACCACGATGCTCTGCGCATCCACCATCTTGCCCATCACGCCGCCGGAGCTGTTGGCGGCACACATCAGCGTGGCGCTGATGCCCACCTGACCTGCGGTGATCTTCTGCAGGCTGCCGAACAGCACGTTCGACGCGGTGTCGGAACCGGTCAAGGCCACCCCCAGCCAACCCAGCAACGTGCCGAAAAAGGGATACAGAACGCCTGTCTTGGCCAGGGCCAGCCCCAGCGTCGCGTCGGTTCCGGAATACTTGGTCACGTAGCCCAACGCCAGCATGGCGGCGATCGTGAGCAAGGAAAAGCGGACGCGAATCAAGGTTGCGCCGTAGGTTCGCAGCATCTGCACGGGCGAGAATCCCATCAGGAAGCCGGCCAGCACGGCGGCGATCAGGATGCCGCTGCCCGTGGCCGACAGCCAACTCAATTTGTACACGGCTTCCTCCGGCTTGGTCGGCGCCTCCGGCGTCGGCTTGGGCACCACGGGATAGCCGCGCACCACGACGTTGTGCAACGCGGGCACCTGGAATTTCGGCTCGGACAACGAGTTCAACCGCTGTTTGACCATCGGCAGCCCCCACAGGAAGATCATGACGCTGAGCACCACCCAGGGCAGCCAAGCCTGGACGACCCTGCGGCGCGAGGCGGGCGCTGGAGTACAGGCTTCAGCCTGCTCCGGACAGCCTGAAGACGGAACTTCAACGGGGACCTCCGCCGGACCGCCGGAGAGCACTCGGCGCGGGCGCCAGAATCGGAGCAGCACGACCAGCGCCAGCATCGACGAGATAGCCCCCACAACGTCCACCAGCCACGGGCCGTGGAAGTTGGATACCAGGAACTGAGGGACCGCAAAGGCGATGCCGGCGGTCAGCGCCGCGGGCCAGATTTGCAGCGTGCCGCGGAATCCGACGTAAGCCCAGACGACCCAAAACGGCACGATCATCGAGAAAAACGGCAACTGCCGTCCGATCATCGCCGATAAGTGCATCTGATCCAGCCCTGTGACCCCGGACAAGGCAATGATCGGCGTGCCCAACGAACCGTAGGCGACGGGGGCCGTGTTGGCAATCAGCGACAAGGCGGAAGCCTGCAGCGGCGTGAAACCCAATTGCATGAGGATGGCCGCCGTGATGGCCACCGGCGTGCCGAAGCCGGCCGCACCCTCGAAAAAGGCACCGAAAGAGAAGGCGACCAGGATCAGCAGCACGCGTTTGTCGGGAACAAACGAACCCAGGTGATCCCGCAAGACGTCAAACAGACCCTTCTTGACAGTCAACTGATACAGAAAAATGAGGTTCAAGATGATCCAGCCGATGGGCAACAGGCCATACGTCGCGCCGTAGCCGGCCGACGCCAGCGCCGCACTGGCCGGCATGCGGTACACGAAAATGGCTACCCCCAAGGCGACGCACAGGCCCAGCAGCGCCGCAATGTGGATGCGGATCTGCAAAATGCCGATCGCACCCAGCAGGACGACCACCGGCAGCGCCGCGACAATGGTGGACAGAAACGGGTTACCGAGCGGGTCGTAGGTTTGAAGCCACATGGATTTTGTCACTTGTCATTGGTCACTCGGCATTGGTCGCTGGTCAGCTGCCGCTGTCAAATGACAAGTGACAAATGACAAATGACAAGTGACCAGCGACTCAATCGTCCCCGGCGCTATAGGCTCGATCCAGGATCGTCATTATATGGTACACGGGCAAGTCGCGGGACTGGCGGCGGAGGTGGGCTTGAATCTGCAACAGGCAGCCGATGTCGCCGGTGACCACGGCGTCGGCGCCGGTGTCCAGGATGCGGGTCACCTTGCGGTCGCCCAGTTGCCGGGCAATCTCCGGTTGCACCAGGTTGTAGACGCCCGCCGAACCGCAAGATAGGCCGCCGTCATTCAGCTCTAGCAGTTCCAGGTTCGCCACGGCCGACAACAGCCGCCGGGGCGGGTCTTTCACGCCTTGGGCGTGCAGCAGGTGGCAGGCGTCGTGATACGCGACCCGCAGCGGGACCGCCAGCAAGCCGGGCGGTTCCAGTCCGAGTTGGTCCAGGAATGCGGAAACATCCAGCACGCGGGAGGCGAAGGCCTCCGCCTGCGGCAGGTCGTCCTCTCCGGCAAACAGCAATTGGTAATCGTGCATGCCCGAACCGCAGGGAGCCGCAGTGGTGAGAATGGCGTCGACATCCTGAGGAAAGACTTCGATATTGTGACGCGCCGACCGGCGCGCCTGTTTGTCCTCGCCCAACTGCATCAGGATGGCGCCGCAACAGCCCTGCGCCTGCGGCACGACCGTCTCGACGCCGTTGGCCGACAACACGCGCAGGGTGGCCGTGTTGATGTCGGGCGCCAGGACGCTCTGGACGCAGCCGGCCAGCAGCGCGACGCGAGCCCGCCGCCGTCCTTGGGCGGGGACCAGCTCGGGCAGCGACTGCGAGGGGGGCACCGTGGCCGGGAGCAGGTCCAGCATGCCGCGCAGCGCACGAGGCACCATCCGCGGCATCGCTTTGCCCAGCCGTCCGGCCGCCAGCGCCGCGCGGAACCGGCCGGGATAGGGCAGAGTTTCCGCTAGCAGCTTGCGGGTCACTGCGTCCCGCCACGAACGCCGGCGGCCGTCGCCCACCGCCGCGCAATAGTGCGTCAGCAACTCGTCGTACGCGACACCCGAAGGGCAGGCCGGGACACAGGCCCAGCACCTCAGACAGCGGTCGAGAAACGGCTGGGCATCGCCCGCCGGGAGTTGGCCTTCGAGCACGCTTTTCATCAAGTAGATGCGGCCTCGCGGCGCGTCCATTTCCTCGCCCAGCACCTGGTACGTCGGGCAGGCCGCCAGGCACATTCCGCAATGCACGCACGACTGGACGGCCTGCGCCATCGCGGACCCGCGCGGTCCGAATTTTGCCGGGTCGATCCGGTGCTCCATCTACGCCTCCCCAAATCTGCCCGACGGATCCAACGCGCGTTTGACTCGCTGAGCCAGCCCCATCCCGCGGCGCACGCCGACGAACGGGTCGCCGCCCGGCCCCAAGACGCGCAGCCCGACCAGGCCCAGTTCGGTCAATACGCGGCGAGCCGATTCCACGTTGTGCCGGGCCAGCCAGGCCACGCCGCCGCCGGCCGTGTAACGCCGCGCATCGCAAGGAATCCGTGCATCCAACTCGGGAACTTGCCGCGGCGGCAGCGGCACCTTGAGCAACTGTGCGCCGTGCGGGACCCAGGAAAGATTGTTGATGGCGTCCCAGCACGAGGTCTCGTGGTGGCCTAACAACAGCTGTTGCGGCAACGAGGGTGGTTCCTTCTGCAACAACGCCTCCAGCCGCGCCAAGCGGTCCGGCAGTCCGGACTCCAGACCGGAAACGCGCAACTGCAGCCGGAAGGCCTTCCCCTCCGCCGGCTCCAGGTCCAGCGCGTCGATGTCCAGCGGCACCGTGGCCAAGCGAAAAACGGCGTGCAGGGCCGCCGCCAGGCTGGGGTACGTCAGCGCCAGCGTCATGGCCGAGTGCGGACGTGGGAAGACTTTGAAGCTGACCTCGGTCAGGACCCCGTACCGGCCCAGGCTGCCGACGAAGAACTTGGACAGATCGAAGCCCGCCGCGTTCCTGACGACCTTGCCGCCGCTGCGGACCAGCTGACCCCGGCCATCGACAAACCGCACGCCCAAAATAAAATCGCGCACCCCGCCGTACCGGTAGCGGCCCGATCCGCCCATGTTCGCAGCCACCGTCCCGCCCAGCGTTGCGCCGCGGCGGACCAGCAGCGGATCGAAAGGCAGGTACTGCCTGTGCCGGGCCAGTTCCTCCACCACCTGCTGCAACGGCGTGCCCGCATACGCGGTGAACACGTATTCGTCGGGAACATACTCGATGATGCCCGACAGCCCGCGCAAGTCCACGCAGACAGCGCCGGCAGGGGGCGCCGACAAGGCCGATTTGCTGCCGCCGCCCCGCACCGACAGCAACGGCGAGGCCGTTACGATCTCCTGTAACTCGGCTGTCGTCTTGGGCTGAAGGACTGTGGTCATGGAAAGGGCTTCTTCTCCGGGAACACCTTGCCTCGGTTGGCGATCTCTTTGGGGTCCAGCTCGCGCCGGATCTGACGCATGACTTCCATGTCCACGTCGCTGAACATGACCGGCAGGCAGTCCCGTTTCTCCCTGCCTACGCCGTGCTGGCCGCTGATCGATGCACCCAGTTCGACGCAGTAGCGCAGGATCTTGCCGGCCAGTTCCTCGGCCTGCCCCAAGGCGCCGGGCTGTCGGCCGTCGTACAGGATCAGCGGGTGCAGGCTGCCGTCGCCCGCGTGGGACACGTTGGCCACTCGCAAACCATAATCGCGGCCCAGCCGATTGATCTCGGCCAGCGCCTGGCTCAGTTTGCCGCGCGGCACGACGCCGTCGGGAGCCAGACCATCGGGACTGAGCCGCCCCGCGGCGGAGAACATGCCCCCGCAGCCCTGCCAGATCTTCCCACGCTCTTCCGCCGACTTGGCGATCCGCACTTCCAACGCGCCCGAATCGTCGATCACACGCCGCAAGTGATAAAACTCCCGCTCGACCTGGTCCGCCTCGCCGTCCAATTCCACGATCAGCACCGCCTCGGCGCCTGCAAAGTCCCAACCTACGCCCTGGACCGACGCCCCGGCGGCTTCGAGCGCCAGACGGTCCATGATCTCGATCGCGCCGGGCAGCAATCCGGAGGCGACCACGGCCGACACCGCTTGCCCGGCGGTTTCCAGATCCTTGTAGGCCGCCAACACCATGCGGTAACGTTCGGGCTTGGGCAGCAGCCGCACCGTCATTTCCAGGGCGATGCCGAACACACCTTCACAGCCAACGAACAGGCCGATCAGGTCCGGTCCGACGCCCACGCCCTCCACGCTCTCGCTGCCAAACTCCACAACCTCGCCATCGGCCAGCACGGCCTTCAGGCCCAGGACATGGTTGCTGGTCCTGCCATACTTGAGGCAATGAGCGCCGCCGGAATTGAAGGCCACGTTTCCGCCCATCGTGCAGACGGCTCGGCTGGCAGGGTCCGGCGCGTAGTACAGACCGTGCCGATCCGCCGCTTGCGTGACCTGCTGATGGACCACCCCCGCTTCGACCACCGCGATCCGCTGCTCCGGATCCAGCTTCTTGATGCGGTTCAGCCGGTTCATCGCAATCACAATGCCTTCCTCGACCGGCAGCGAACCGCCGGACAGGCCGGTGCCGCTGCCCCGCGCGACGAAGGGCACGCCGCGCCGATGGCACAATCGCACCGTCGCGATCACTTCCTCCTGCGATTCCGGCAGGACGACCGCAAGTGGCCGCCGGCGCAAAGCCGTCAGGGCGTCCGATTCGTAGACCAGCAACTGGGCCGGCTTGGTCAACAGCCGATCATCGGGAAAGATGCGGGCCAGTTCGGTTAAGAAGGAATGGTGCATGTTACGGGTGAGCGGTAATCGGTAGTCGGTTGTCAGTTGTCAGTTGTCAGTTATCAGTCGCGTGTCACCGATCACCGGCCACCGGTCACCGGCCACCGGTCACCGGCCCCACGACACGGAGATTGGTCGAGAAGAAGTACGGCGACAGCGAGTCCTTCGAACCGTACTCGGCTTCGGCGAACACGGCGGCGAAGCCGTCGGTGCGGCGGTCCACTTGGAACGTGTGCTGCGAACCGTCCTGGATCATCGGATGCGATTGCCACTGGGCTTGGCGAAAATCCTGCGTGGGAGCCGTCGCCATCCACGCCACGACTTGCCGGGCCGGCGGATCCGAGTTGACGGTCAAGCGGACGCCACGATCCTGCTCGTCGTACTGCCACGTCAGTTGCGGCAGGCGCTGTCCGCGGCCGACGTGCTGGTGCAGGGCGTTCAGGCTGCCGAACACACGGCCGTAATCCTTCAATCCGTGCGCGTTGTTCGGTACGTACAGAATGTGCTTCTCGCCGACCAAGCCATCCCAGTACAGATTCAGCGCATCCACGGTCCAGTAAGGATCGTTCGTGCCCAGGATGATCAGCTTCGGCTGCCGGAGCACCTGCCGATACTGGTACGGATCCACGATCGCCACCAGCGACTTGCCCTCGTCCGATTGCAGCTTGCGGTGCATGCCGCGCTCGGTGTAGTCGTGAATCTGCTCGGACGGCTGGCCATAGGCTTTCTCCTGGTGAGCCAACTGCGGACCCATGTTCAAGACGTCGATGACCATCGGCGCCAGGGCCGTCACCCGCGTGTCGACCGCCGAGGTCAGCCACGTTGTCCAGCCGCGTTTCGATGCGCCGGTGACGGTGAACGTGCGCAGGTCCAGCGACCATTGGCGGCGAGCGGCCTCCTGCGTGGCGTCCATGCCGCGCACGGCGCTCTTGACCATCGGCAGCAGCAGCGGCCACTCGGGGTCCTTGGTGCGCAGGTACTCGTCGAACGTGTAGGCGATGGCGGCGTCTTCGCGCTTGCCGTCGAAAATCGGCTGGTGCGGCACGTGCAGCAGGACCGCGACGGGCGTCTTCAGCAACTCGGCCAGCGTCACATACAACTGGGCGTCGCGGGGCGGTGATGACGAGGCGGGGTTCTCCAATTCGTCGCGCCAGTTGCCGCCGCTGATGAACAGCAGCGCGTGACGCACGTCCTTGGGCGCCGAGTAGGGCTTGATCACGAACAGCTGGTGTTTCCAGGCGATGTCGCGCCAGGTCTGCGAGGTGAGGATCAGTTCGGCGTACTCGGCCGCCAGGATGCGCCCGGTCTGCTTCTGGACCCAGCGGTAACTCGCGTCGGGCTTGGCGACATAATCGGCCAGCGGCGACGTAACGGATTCGGCGGGCAGAGCGGAACCGGCGGCCAGCCCACAGATCGCAGCCGCCAACAGGTAATGACATCGTTTCATGCTTGTCTCCAAGGACTCAGGGTTCGTCGGTTTTTTGGGTTGCGGCGCCTTGTCGCCGCTTTTTTTCTGCGCGGAATGCAGAGCAAAAAGGAACACAAAAAGCGGTGACAAGGCACCGCAGTCCAAAAATCTCCGCGGTCTCCGCTCACGGAGTGAGCGGGCTACGGTGGCCGATGCGCACCAGCGACACGCCGTGCCGGGGGACTTCGATCTCGAACTGGTTGTCCAACTCGCCGATGTCCCGCTGCCGCCACAGGTCGCGGGCGGGCTGCTTGCCGGACAGGCCGATTTCGTCCCAGGTCACCACCAGCTTCGCAGGCAACGGCCCCAGGTTGAACAGGCCCACGGCCTTGGAGCCGTCCTCCAGGTCTTTGACCAGGACCAACTCGCGCCGCGTCTGCCGCTGGATGCGGGCCTGCTTGCCGAGTGGATCCTGGTCGATCTCGATCACCTCGTGATTGCACAACACGTTCAGCGTAAAGGCGTCCAGCTTGGCCATGTCGCCGCTGAAGATCAGCGGCGCCGCCATCAGCGACCACATCGACATGTAGGCGTACTGTTCGTTGGGCGTGAGCATGGTCGGCGTGCCTTCGCCCATGCGGCCCGCTTCGCCCACCCAGCCGATAAGGATATAGTCCGGATCGTTCCACGCGCCGGGGCGGGCGTATTCCCAGTGGCGGGCGTTGCTCATGCCGATGCTGTAGAAGCCCGGCAGTGCGCTGCCGCGTTCCAGCCCCAGGTCGCCCGTCGTCCGCCAGCAGTGGCCGACTTCGCCGCCCCACTTCCACACTTCGCCCATGCCGTACTGGCACAGATTCAGCACGATGTCGCGGTCCAGCTTCTGCAGTTCGCCCCACATCTGCTGGTACGGCTTCTTCAAGCGCTCGACCGTGTTGCCGCCAGCTTTCCGGCCATAGCTGCACCAATCGTACTTGAGAAAATCAAACCCCCACTCGGCGAACGTTTTCGCATCCTGCGCTTCGTGCTCGAAGCTGCCTTCGTAACCGGCGCACGTAGTCGGTCCGGGCGAAATGTAGATCCCCGCCTTCAGTCCCTGGGCGTGAATGTAATCCGTCATCGCCTTCATGTCCGGGAACCGCTTGTTGCACAGCAAGCGCCCGTCCGCGCCACGGGTCGGCCCGCCGATTTCGGGATCGTTGGAGTTGACTTTCACCATCCAGCAATCGTCGATGTTGACGTACTGGTAGCCGTAATCGGCCATGCCCGTGGCGATCATCTGGTCGGCGGCTTGCCGCATCACCTGGTCGCTCACGCGATGGTAGTGAATGTACCAGCTGTTCCAACCCATGGGCGGCGTCAGGGCCAACTGATCTCCCACGACGATCCGGAGGTCGCGAGTGGCTTCGCCAACCGCGTTCTTCGCCGTCAGTTTCACACGGTGCGTCCCGGCGCGGGCGACCGCGCCCGTGATGATCCCGGTTCGTGCGTCCAGCGTCAGATCCACCGGCAATTTGTCAGCCGCGAACGTCATGGGCCGCTGGCCTGTGGCGGGAATCCGGTAGAGCAGGGGCGAACCGGGCCGGACGCCGTACACCGCGGGGCCGTTGATGCGGGGTTCGGCGGGCGCGGGCGGGGTCAGCAGGACCGCTTCCTCCGGCGGAGCCGCGGGCACGCCCATCTTGGGCGCGGCGCCGTCGAACTCGAATACCGCATCGGCCCAATTAGCGTGGTCGAAATCGACTCCGTCGCCGGCGTCGGTCACGACCAACTCCAAGATCTTGACACCGGTCAAGTCAACACGGCACTCCCGCGGCTTGTCGCGCCACTTGCACACGCCGCTGCGCCACAATTCGCGGGCATCGCCGTAGACCAGGAACTCGATCGACGCGCTGCCGTTGTTGGCGTTGTCGTCCACGCCGACCTGGGCGGTGAACGATTTCGTTTTGCCGTCGAGCGTGACCCAACTCTCGCTGTTGGCGTGCGTCCCCACGCCGCGCTCGAACTGCCGGCCGCCGATGCTCAGCGGCCGCTCCGTCACCGCTTGATTCTTCTGCGGCTTGCCCCAGCCGGCGGACATGCCGCTCAGGTCGAGGTCCTCCAGTCGCACCGTATCGGCGGACGCCATCCCCGTCGCCAAGATCGCCACCAACGTCCAAACCGCCAGCATGTTCCGTCGCTGCATGGTTCACCTCGTAACCCAACCTGCGGTGGCCAACTAAGTAGCATGGATTGTAGCGGTTCTGCGAGAAAAGGGAACGAGACACCCTTACGGTTCGAGCAGATCGGCGTAGGAACCCGTCACGAGATCGGCGTCGGCGATCTGGAACTGGCCTCGCAGGAAGGCGACCTGGGCATGGCCGGCTTTCGCGTCCGCGTCGGGGCCGAGAACCGCCTCGAACTCCAGAAACTCACCCAGATCGACCACCCGGTCCAGATGAATGCGAACGTTGTGGTACAGGTAGATTTCGCGGTATTTCTCCACAATGCAGCGGATGCCCCAAGCGCCGGTCAAGGCTTGCTTCAGGCCCGCCGCATCCTCGACGGGCACGACGAGATACCGGCAGGCTTTCGATTCCTCTTGATCGGGCCGCTCGTACCAGATCAACTCGCTGCGCTGGCCTGTGATCTCCCGCAGCTTGAGCCGCCCGGAGCGGCAGACGAAGTAGGTATCGACTTGGTGCTGGTCTCCCAATTGCTCCGCCGCCAGTTGCCGGGCAATCGCGTGGGCATCGTCCAGGGAGGGCAAGCGGGCTTTGAGTTCGATGTTGTGACGCATGGGGTCCTTTCGCACGCCGCAGTGTTGGAGAGTTCGACGTTGCAGATAAAGGTGACTTTGCCGAATCCGTGCCTCATGATACAATAGGGAGCGTGCACTGGGCGGCGGGCAAAAGGGAGTACCGGTGACGCAGCACCCAAACAAGCGCATCCGAGAAGCCATCCGATACGCGGAAAGCAATGGCTGGACGGTAACGAAGGCTGGGCCGAGGGCGCACATTTGGGGCACGCTCTGGTGCCCACAGACCGGACGGGACGGCTGCCGAATTCGGGTGATGTGCACACCGCGGAATCCCGAGAAACACGCCCGAGACATCCGCCGCGACGTTGACCGCTGCCCGCATTCATAAGGCAGGCTTGGTGGATAAGGTGGCGAGAGATGAAAGAGCATGAATTCACGCTGATTCTAAGGGACGAACCGAGCGAGGAGGAGGCGGATGTCCTCTATGGCGTCTTCAACGACGGCACCATCTCGACGATCGCGGGCGTGCCGCAGATCCACTTCCACAGGGAGGCTCGATCCCTGGAGGAAGCGATGCGGGGGGCCATAGGCGACGTACGTTCGGCTGGCTTCAGCGTAGAGCGAGTCGAACTGGAGCCGGATTTCGTCGCACAACCGACGTGAGTCCACGTCCGAAACATATCACAAACCGACCGGCGGCGCAATCCCTAGAACCCGGCAGATGCCGCGGACCGTGCCCTTCTTGATTCGGCGATGTCGCGGCACCGGGACTCTGCGACTGGTCGTCGGATTGATCCACACGTCATGCATCTCGCGCGTTCTCAAAAGCCTAACCATCAAGTGCCGAAACGGATTTCATGAGGGCCGGGCTCAATCCTTGACCGCACCGCGGAACTCGTCGTCCGTCAGGCCGTCGGCAACCAGGTACACCGGCGTGCCGCTGGGCCTAAACCGGCGTCCGGACATCGGCCGCCCCATGATATCGAACAGGCCGACCTTGTCGCTCCCCAACATGACCTCCTTGGCGGCGGTCTCGCGGTCCGTCCAAACCGCGCAGACCAGGCGGTCGCCGTCGCGGAACAGGTAGGCTCGAGTGGGAGCGGCGAGTTTCAGTCTCGTGACGAACCGCGACGCCGGCGTCAGGAAGTGCGACATCACAGCCTGGGCCGCGTAGATCTTGTGCGGCGTGCCGCCGTACTCGAAAAAGATCCCTTGCAGGCTGTCCTGGTTCAATCCGTCGCACGTGCCGGCGTGATAGAAGATCTTGTCCACGCCGTTGGCAAAGTTCAGCACGGCCCAGCGCACGGCGTATTCGCTCTGCTGCCGTTCGCTGGCCAGCGGCTGATTGAAGCCGTGGTGCGCCAGCGGCACCGCGGCCGGGTCGTCGTCCGCATAGTAGCCGTACTCGGTCAGCCAGATCGGCTTGCGGCCGCCGTGTTTGCCCATCAGGTCATTGAGCCTCTGCAGCGGCCCTTCGATGAACTCCGGCGGCCGCACGCGCGGATAGTGATGGATGTCGATCGCGTCGGCGGCGTCCAGTCCGCCCGCCGCGAAGAACTTCTCGAAGTCTTCCAGGATTTGCCCCTCGCTCAAATAGCCGATGCCGGCCAGCACGCGGGCTTGTGCGTTGGCCTGCCGCGCCGCGTGCGCGAACGCTTTGACGTGCGTCGCATAGGTCGTTCCGTCGTAGCCCAGCTTGCGCGGCAGCGAGTAATCGGTGAACAGCGGCTCGTTGAACACTTGCCACCATTGCACGCGGCCTCGGTAGTGCGTCACGGTCTGCGCTACGTAGTTCTCGAACTCAGCCAAATCGCGCGGGGCATGCGCCGCTCGTTGGCGGTTTTCGGGGTAACGGTCCCCGGCCTGGACGCTCGCCGGCGCGGACGACGACCAGTTGCTGGAGGGAAACGGCAACAGGCCCAGAACCTGCAAGCCGTGTTTCAGCGGCCGGTCGATCTGGTAATCCGGCTCGGTGAACGTGTAGCGGCCCTTCTCCGGCTCGACGTCCTGCCATTTCAACGACCAATCCCGCATCCAGACCAGGCCAGCCTGCCGGCACAAGTCCAGTAGATGCGGCCAGGGGTAAGCGTGATTGACCCCGAACCGCGAGTCGTCGCCACGGTGGACGGGAATCGCGGCCATGCGCATCGTGCGTTCGCTAACGAGTTTGCCCGCCGTCAAGCGGGCATGGATTCGCAGGAAGCCTCGCAATGTCTCCTCCGGGGGCGCCTCGATCACCATGTCCCCGGCCGCGACGCGGCCGATGGTCTCCGATCGAAGCTCACGATCGAAGAAATCGACGATCCGCCACTGGACCCGCGCGGCGCGGAGCCGGTCCGGCTGGCTGCTAACGGTCAAACGGATTCGCAGCGGTTCCTTCCACTCGAAGACGTTCCCAAGCTTGTCCGTAGAAAGACCGATCTCGATCGGCTGTGAGGTTTGGAACTCGCTCGGCGTTTCCGACCGTTCCAACTGGACCGCGTCCAGCCACACGGTTGCGCTTGCCGGCGGCGCGGGGCGATCGGGTGCTGGCCGCAGGTCCGGGCCGGCCAGGACGTAGCACCAGCGCGACGCGGGCTTGAACGTCAGGGCGAACCGCTGCCAATCGCGGCCGACGCGCACTTGTTTCTGCTGACTGCCCCCGCCGAACTGACGCACCGCCAGCAGCGCGGGCGTGTCCTTCTCCGCCGCACGCAAATATGCTGACAGCGTGTAGGCCTGTCCCGGCTCGACCTCCAGGAACCCTTGGTTGCCGGCCAACGGCGCGCGGACGGGGCTGCGGTGCAATTCGTAGTAGTCGAAGAACGACACCGGTTGATTCTGCGGATTCAACTCCATGCGAAGACTGGTCCGGCCGTCGTACGCCTGATGCGAATCCAACTGGCCGAACAGCTGATTCATCGGGCCGCCCCAGTGCGCCGTGCGGTCCCACTCGGCGGATCCCCAGCCGTCGCTGCCGCACTCGAAGCTGGCATTGGGAACCAGGTTTCGCCGGCCCTCCGCTGGAACAATTTCGCCCGGCCGATACAACTGGTCCCCTGCTTCCTCGAACACCACATCGTCCACCCACAGCGTGCCGGTCGATAGGAACCAGATCTGAAAGCGGCTGCCTTTGGCGCAATCGCGCGACGCTCGAAACACGAAATCGTACCGCGTCCACTGCGGCGTGGGCACGAACGAATCCTGCAGGCCGCAGTCGGCCCAGACGGATGTGTCGGACAAGCCGATCGAGACCACCTGCTCCACGATTCCCTCGCCCTTGGCCCAGAACGACACGCGGTAGCCGACGCCTCGCCGGACCGGGATGTCCATCTGGCAAATCATGGCGTGCGCGGCCGGATTGCCCGCCTGGTAACGCGTGCATGCCAGCCGCGCGCACCGCGCGCCGTCGCGCCCGGCGTCCAGCGTCAGCGACTGGTCCACCAACCGCGAATCGCCCGACATCCGCCACTGGTCCGGCACGCCTTTACCACCGGAATCGACTTCAAAGCTGGGATTGCGAGCCAAATTCTCGGCCCGTGAAGGGACAACGAGGGCAAGCCAGACAGAAAGCGTGACCAAAGTGCGGGACATGGGCGGAATTCTCCGTGGCGCAGGAGCGCAGCAACAGTGGCCGCAAACCAAACACATCCGCCGATGTTAGAGCAAGCGGATCACCGAGTCAACCTGACCGGTTCTCGGATTGAGCTTCTGCAGATCGATGTCCACCCACAACGCCGCGTCATGCCCGCCCTTGGGGATCTCGTGGTAGACGAAATTGCTCTTGCCCTGCATCGCGGATGAACCCCGGAGCACTTGATAATTGCCGGTGTTCCGACCCGCTTTCAACGTCACGGGCTATTCGCCTTTTCGTCACGCCGCCGGATGCGTTCCCGGCGTTGCTGGGCTGCCGTCTTGATGTTCTCGGGCAATCCGGGCATCGCCTGGACGGCGGCCAGATCCTCGGTTGTCTGGGCGTCTTCTCCCATCGCGGAATAGGCTAGGGCGCGATTGTACAGCGCCATCGCCTTGACGTCGGCCGGGATCTGGGGGGGCTTCGATCGCGGCAGAGTAATCCGCGATCGCGCCGCCGTAGTCGTGCTTTTTCGCCTTCGCCATGCCGCTACGATACTGGGAGATGGCCTTACCGCGATGCGAGAGTAAGCTCTTCAGCCAGGTCGTAAAGCTCGTGTCGCTACCCCTTGGCGGGTAAACTTTTCGCAGGACGGATTGCCAATCCGTCCCACGGTGGTCGTGCAGCTCACTTCGGTGCCCCTTTGCGGGTGAACAGATCATATAGGATAGGCATCACGATCAGGGTGAGCAAGCCGGAGACCAGGATGCCGCCCACCGAGGCGATGCCGACGCCGTTGCGCATCTCGCCGCCCATACCTCGGTCCACGGCCAGCGGCAGCATCCCCAGCACGGCGGCCAGCGTGATCATCGCGACCGGACGGAAACGTTCGCAGGCGGCCGCGATCATGGCCTTGTGACGCGGGATGCCTTCCTGGACGTGGACATTAAACTGGTCCATGATCAGAATCGCGTCGTTGACCACGATGCCGATCATCATCACGATGCCCATGATCACAAAGATGCTGAAGTTCTCGCCGGTGAGCGCCAGCGCCCAGACCGTGCCGATCAAGGCCAAAGGCATCGTGACGAGGATGATCCCCGTCTGCCGGAACGACTCCAGCAGGGCCGCCAGCGTGAGCACGACCAGCAGAATGGCGAGCACGCCGGCTTCCGCCAGCCCCTCCTGCGCTTCGGCCATCATTTCATACATCCCGGCAAATTCGTACCGGTAGCCCGGCGGCAAGCCGACTTGCTCGTCCATCGCCGCGCCGATCTGGTTGACCGCGATTCCCAGCGGCAGACGTCTTTCGTCCAGCTGGGCGTAGAGTTTCGACAGCCGCCGTTTGTCCTTGCGGATGACCTGGATCGGCATCTCCGTCTCCACGATTTCGCTGACGTTGGTCAGCACCAGCGGATAGCCGGGGGCACCCGGCAGTTGGAATTCGCGGACCTGTTCCTTGCCCGGCTGTTCGGCCAGCTTGACGACGATGTCATAGCTGCGGGCGCCCTGCTTGTAGGTCCCGGCGGTAATGCCTTCCAGATTGGCCCGCAGCCCCAGGCCCAGCGGCACCACCGGCATGCCCAGGTCGCTCAACACGGCCCGCCGCGGCAGCACGCGGATTTCCGGTTTGCCCGCCCGCACGCTGGTGTCGGGTTCCAGGACTCCCGGCAGGGACTCGGCCAACTGCTGGGTCTTCAGCGCGAGGGCGTCCAGCGTCTGGAACTGATCGCCGGAAATCTCCAGCTCGATCGGATTGCTCTGGCCGCCGATCATCGACGGCTTGCTCACGCCCACAATCGCATCGGGGAACCCTTCCAGACGCGTGCGCACCTGATCCATCAAGTCGTCGATCGTCAGCGCACGTTCGGTCCGTTCCGAGAACCTCAGCAGGATTTGCGTCAGGTAGACGCCTTCGCTGCCCTGCCCCAGCACGGCCTCGACCTTGCCGACGGTGCTGAGCACGTGCCGCAGTTCCGGCAGGCCCTTCAGCCGGGCCTCCGCTTCCTCGACGCGGCGGACCGTCTCGGCGAGTTGGTAGCGTGTGGGGAACTCCAACCGCAAGAGCAAGGAGCCCCGGTCCAACTCGGAAAACGCGGAAGTCCCCAGCTTGCCGCCCAGCATCAGCGAGTGGACAAAGACCGCGGTCACGCCCAGCACGACGAGGATCGCCGCCCAGCGGTTGCGTTCGTTGAATTGCAGCAGGGTTCGGTAGCCGCCCACGACTCGTTCGAAGCCCCAGTTCCAGCCCCGCTCCATCCGGGCCAGCAGCGACCGCGAGCCCGGCTGCCGGGGCTTCAGGATCAGCGCGCACATCATGGGCGTCAGCGTAAAGGAAATGAACAGCGAGACGACGGTCATGATGAACATCGTCATCGCCAGCGGTCCGATAAACAGGCCCATGCGGGTTTTCATCACGGTCAGAGGAAACAGCACGACGACGTTGGTGCCGGCACTGGCCACCACGGCGATGAACGCTTCCTTGGCGCCCAGCCGAGCCGCCTCGCGGGGATCGCCGCAAGCCTCCAACCGATCGACGATCGCCTCCAGCACGACGATCGAGTTGGTCACCAGGATGCCCGTCGACATGCCGATGGCGATCAACGTCGAGGTGTTCAACGTATAGCCGACCATCTGCATGAAGAACAGGCCGACGACGATCGTCAAAGGCATGGTGACGACGACCACCAACAGGGAACGGAGGTTGTAGAGAAACACGAACAGGATCGCCGCCGTAAGCAGGATGCCTTGGAAGACGTTGCTCCAGGCGCTGCGGTTGCTGGCCTCGATAAAGGTCCCGTCGTCTTCGATCCAGACCAATTCCATGCCGCCGGGCAATTCGGCGTTCAACGTGGTCATGGCTTCGCGCACGGCGTTGGCGACCCGCACGGCATTGGCGTCCGCCTTTTTCACGACCTTGATGGCGATACAGGGCCGCCCGTCCAACCGGGCCGCCTGCCGCACCTCCTCCGTGGCCATCGAGACCCGGCCGACGTCCCGGATGTGGCAGCGCTGGCCTTGCTCGTTGGCGATTTCCAGGTCGGCCAGGTCGGCGAACCGGTCGTAATCGGCGTCGAACTTGACGGCGTACTCCGTGGCGCCGTCGCGGACTCGGCCGGAAGGGACCGTCCGCACGCCCTGCTGGATCGTCTGGACGACGTTCAAGCTGAACAGTCCGCGGGCGGCCAACCGGTTCCGGTCCAATTCGACTTGGACCCGGCGCTTGGCGCCGCCGACCAATTGCACGTCGGCCACGCCGGAAATCACCGTCAACCGGTCCCGCAGCGTGTTGTCCGCGAAATCGTACAGTTCATCCAGCGGCACGTCGCCCGCCAGCGCCAGCGTGACGATCGGCTTGGCGTTGATGTCGAACTTCTGAATGATGGGGTCTTCCACGTCCTCGGGCATGTCGGCGCGGATCAGGTCCAGCTTTTCGCGGACGTCCGTGGCCGCGATATCGACGTCCACGTGCAACTGGAATTCCAGCAACGTCTGGCAGACGTTTTCCATACAGGTGGAGCTGACGTGCTTCAAGCCGTCGATCGAGACCACGGCGTCTTCGATCCGCTTGGCGACGTCCGCCTCCAACTCTTCCGGAGAAGCACCCGGATACACCGTTACCACGGTGATGTAAGGGATGTCCACCTTGGGCATCAGCTCCAGGCCCATTTTGCGGTAGGCGTTGATCCCCAACAGCGTCAGCCCGATCATCAAGCAACTCGTCGCGACCGGACGGCGGACGGAAAAGTCGGAGAGGATCATCGCGCCGCCTCCTGCACGACCGTGACCGGCGCGCCGTCGTTGAGCAATTGCTGTCCCATGGTGACGACGGCGGTGCTCGCCTGTAGAGCGCCTTCCAGGATTTCCGTCCAGCCGTTCATGTCGCGGCCGGTCTTCACCGTCGCCATCCGGGCTTGATTTCCCTCGACGAGGAACACCACAGACTGGCCGCCGCGCTGTTGCACGGCTGCCGCCGGAATCCCCACACCGCTGCGGCCGTTCAGCACGACGGACACCTGGGCCAGGCAACCGGGAGCGACGCCCGGCGGCGGGGACTCGATCCGCGCCTTGACCTCAAAGGTGCGCAACTTCGGATTCACCGTCGGACTCTTGTGCGCGACGGGGCGAACGCCCAAGTCGGTGCCGCCGACTCGGATCCGCATCTGAGTTCTCTCAGGCGTGACTTGGGCGTAGGCCTCTTCCGGCAGAAACACGGAGACTTCCAGCAGCGACAGGTCCTCGATCTTGACCACGGGCGTGCCGGCGCCGGCCATCTCGCCCGGTTCCACAAGACGCTGCGACACGCGGCCCGAAATGGGCGCGATCACCAGGGAGTCCGCCAGATCTTTTTCCGCCACGAGCAACGACAGCCGGGCTTGCTCCAGCTTCGTCTTGTCCAGTTCCAGCAGGGCCTCGGCATGCCGGACGCCGGCGGCAGCCAACTTCCAGCCCGTTTCCTGCTGGTCAAACACTTGCTTTGGGACCGCATGGTCTCGGAGCAGGATGCGGTAGCGTTCCAAGTCGATTTGGGCCTGCTCCTGGCTGGCCAGCATGCGCTCCAGGTTGGCTGCTTTCTCCCGGACCGACAACTCGGCCACCTGCAGACCCTGCTGGGCAATGGCGACGGCCTTCGTCAGTTTCAGAGAATCGGTCTGAAACAGCCGAGTCTGGTTTGCCTGGACCACGTCACCCTCGTCCACATAAACCTCGTCCAGCGGACCGGGAATCCGGGCGGAAACCAAGGCGTAGTTCTTCGCTTGAACGCTGCCCGAAACGACGACCGCACTCTCGAAAGTCATTTCCTTGGCGGCCGTCAGCACGACGGGAATGCGCTTCCCGCGATCCGCCTCCGCCCGTCCGTTGTCCGCCGTGGCGTGCCCGGCCGGCCAGATCGAATGCAGCCCGATGCCCAGGCCCGTCAAGACCACCATCCCGGCCACGGCCATGACGCCCTTAGTTAGCCTCTTCATTTTGATTCCCCTGCGGCCAAGCCGTGCAAAAAGACCCCCATCAGCGTGTCCACCGCCTCCTGCACCGTTCGTGTTTTTCCCGTTGCGATTTCTTGCTCCGCCATTCCGATCGAAGCACTTACAAACATTTCCGCCACAGCCACGGCGTCCACCGAGCGAAATGTCCCTTCGCGAATGCCCTGCTCGACGATCTCCGCAATCTGTCGTATTCCCCATTCGCGGGCCGTCTGTTCCGCTTCCCTCAACTGCCGTTTGGCCGACGGATCCCGGATCAAGAATTCCAACACGGCATGTTGACTCACCACGTACTCGCGCCACCGCCGAACGATCCTGGCCAGCTTGTCCGCCGCCGAGATCTGCATTTCCAGAACCTCGCTAACGGCCTCTCGAATCGGGGCGATCGCCCTGTCATGGACGAACTCCAAGAGGTCCTGCTTGCTGCGGAAGTGGTTGTACAGGCTGCCCTTGGCCATCCCCGCAGCCGCCGCCACTCGGTCCATCGTCGTACCGCTCAATCCGTGCTGAGTCAAAACGGCCACAGCACCCTCGTAGACGGCTTCTTTCATCATCGAATCGAGAAGCTCCTTGCGTCGTTCCGCCAAAGCTGCCATGGCCTTCTCCTCAGTTGGACTGTCTTTTCGGCCAAAGGTGGGCGTTAGCCCACCGGTTTCTTCGCCTGTGATGCTCGCACGCCGGCCCCAAGTAAACCGGTGGGCTAACTCCCACCGTTCGCCGGGACAGGGGGCGCGAAGAAACCGCTGGTCACTTCAGTGACTTTCCGGTCATATTACTTAATCCATTGGTATTTCGTCAAGACCCACGAGTTTAATCCATCGAATTTCGGGTCATGCTGTCCTAACGTTGTTGCCGATAATTCGGATTGTGCGAATCCGCGCGAAAACCGCGGCTTTGTCGACCAGGAGGGCGTATGTCGAAGCTTCCGTTTTCTCGACAACCAGCGTTATTTTTTGCGTGCGTAGCGATCGCCGCTTGCCCGTTAGCCGGATGCACCAGCGTCGAGAACTGGTGGGATAACGGGTTCAAAGTGGGCCCGAACTACTGCGGCGTTGCGCCACCGGTGGCCCACCAGTGGATCGACGCCGGCAATCCGAGCGTCAAGAGCGGGACGTGCGACTACAGCCTTTGGTGGACCGTGTTCCGCGATCCGGTGCTCGACCGACTGGTCCACAACGCTTATCAGCAGAATCTGCCGCTGAAGATCGCCGGTCTTCGGATTCTGGAGGCCCGGGCCCAGCGCGGGATCGCCGCTGGCAGCTTGTTGCCGCAGAAGCAGCAAGCGCTCGCGGCCTACACGCGCAGCAAGTTCAGCGACAACATGTACCCGTTCGGCCTGTTTCCGGGCAATCGGGAGTTCGACGATTGGGTTGTCGGATTCGACATGGCTTGGGAGCTGGACCTTTGGGGCAAGATCCGGCGCGGAATCGAGGCGGCGGACGCAAACCTGGATGCGCAGATCGAGAACTACGATGACGTGCTGGTGATGCTGCAGGCCGAGGTCGCCGCGGCCTACATTCAAATGCGCACCCTTGAAGAACAGTTGATGTACACGCGCAAGAACGCCGAGATTCAGCAGTCGTCGCTGGACATCATCCAGAAGCGATTTCAGCAAGGGGTTGTCAGCGAACTCGACGTCCGGCAGGCGGGGGCGCAACTGGCGATCACCGAATCGCTAATTCCCAAATTCGAAGAGGCGCACCGCCGCGTGCAAAATGGACTCTGCCTGTTGCTGGGCATGCCGCCCGGCAGCCTGCAAGCGGAACTGGGCGAGCCTCGGCCGATTCCTGCCGCGCCCGCCGAAGTCGTGGTGGGGATTCCCGCCGACCTGCTCCGGCGCCGGCCGGACGTGCGGCGCGCGGAGCGTCAAGCCGCGGCTCAATCCGCGCGGATCGGGATGGCCGAGGCGGAGTTCTATCCGCACTTGGCGATTACGGGAAACATCGCCTTTGAGGCCGAGCAGTTCGGCGACCTTCTTGACTGGCGCAGCATCGGCGGCAAGATCGGGCCCGGCCTGCAATGGAACATCTTGAACTACGGCCGGATTCGGAACAGCGTGCGGGTCGAAGACGCGCGGTTCCAGCAAGCCGCGATCGCTTACCAGAACACGGTCCTGGCGGCCAACAAAGAAGCCGAAGACGCCATCGTCGCCTTCTTGCGCGAACAGCAACGCGTCCGATCGCTGCAACGAGCCACCGACGAAATCATCCGCGCGTTCCAGATCGGACTGCGCTTGTACGAGCAAGGTGTGATCGACTACCAGCGGGTGCTCGATTCTCTGCGCCAGGCGGTCTTGCAGCAAGACGCGCTGGCGCAGAGCCGCGGCCAGGTTGCGACGAACCTGGTCGCCGTCTACAAAGCCATCGGCGGCGGCTGGACGATGCGCTGCGCAACCTACCTGCCCGAAATGGAAGCCGGATCGCCGGCCGCCGAGCAACCACGCCCGCCGAGCGACGCCCCGATCCCGGCCGAGCCCGTGCCCGCCCCGCCCGTCAATCTGGTCCCACCCGGCCTGCCGCCGATGCCTGAATGAGAATCCGAATCTCGCCCCCACGGCCGATCATCCACGCTGAAGTGCTCACCGCAGATGCCCCGTGACCTGAATCAGCGCCGCCTCGTACGGTTTCGATTCCCGCGCAAAGATACGCTCCAACGCCGCGGGCAGGAGTCCTGCGGTGATGCGGTCGCGATAGGATGTGATTTCCCGCAAGGCAGCACACAGCTGTTGAACGTCCCCGGGATGTTGTCCGCCCAGTCAAAGACCTGCCCCATCAATCGGTGCCGATTGCGCCGACTTTGCGGGGCGTGACCCAAAAGGTGTCGGGCGGTCGCTGGCGGTCTCCATCAGGCCCAGCGATGCCAGGGTCGCATCGAGTTCCTCCAGCCGAGCCTGGTAACGCGCGATCGCGGCCGCATTGCCGGAATGGCTGGTGATCCAGTCGAGCACCTCCTCGCGCTGGGTAAACAACAGGTTGGACAGGTTGACGTAGGAGAGGCTGGGCGCGTCCAACGCGACAGGCTTGATCGCGTAGAACTTGTTCTCCAGCGACGCGCACAACGCCGGCGTCGCATCGCTGGTGTAGATCGATAGGGTACTTCAATCACCGTGCTAAAGGCAAACGTCTTGTCGAAGGCGACCACGTAGGGATAGGTCACCGTGGAACGATCACCTGGGACGAGGCCCTCAACGAGCAACTCGAATTCGCGCCTGACGTGGACAAGCTCCTAGGCGGCCCCGAAGCGTTCGGCGAGCTGGTATTTCTCTTCGACGCCGATCAGGGCGTTGAATTCTGCAAACGTCATCCATTGATCCTGATCGCCCGCGACGGTCCCGTCTCGGCGCAGCTGGGTGTAGGTTCGCGCCAGGCTCTTGGCGGCGGCAAACAGGCCGGCCAGCGGATACAGGATCAAGTGGAAACCGAGCTTGGCCAGCTCGTCGCGCGGCAGCACCGGCGTACGGCCGCCTTGGATCATGTTGGCCACGTTGGGGGCGGGAGCCAGTCGGCCGATGGTGGCCAGTTCTTCGACCGACGACGGGGCTTCGATAAAGCTGGCATCCGCGCCGGCTTCCCGCGCCGCTACCACTCGCACGACCGCCTCGTCCATGCCGTGAACGGCCAAGGCGTCCGTGCGGGCGACGATGAAAAAGTCGCGGTCCGCCCGAGCCTCGACCGCCGCGCGGATCTTGTTGACGTATTCCTCGCGGTCCACCACGCGTTTGCCTCGCAGGTGCCCGCACCGCTTGGGCCAGACCTGGTCTTCCAAGAAACAGCCCGCGGCACCGGCCGCGATCAACTCGCGAACCGTGCGGAACACGTTCAGCGGGTTGCCGTAGCCCGTGTCGGCGTCGACGATCACCGGGATGCTGACGCTGCCGCAGATGCGGCGCGCCCGGTCGATCATTTCGCTCTGCGTCAGCAGCCCCAGGTCCGGCTCGCCGATCATCGTCGCGGCCACCGAGTAGCCGGAGACGAAGGCCAGCGGAAACCCGGCCTGCTGGGCGAGCTTGGCTGACAGCGTGTCGTAGATGCCGGCAAACGCCGTGGGGCCGACCTCTGCCAAGATCCGGTGAATGCTTGTTTGCGACATCGCGGGATGTCCTCCTTCCGCGGGCATGAAGTTGGTCGATTGCGCCGGGACCCGAAACCCTGGTCTTCCACCTAATCTTTCACCTAATGTTTCACCTAATCTCTCCCGAGTCCCTTGGAGCCGAAGGGAGATTAGGTGAAAGACTAGGATTGATCTGGGTGATCCTATCAGAACCCACCAATCGCGCGCGTTCAAGAGGGGCGATTTATGACCGCATTCAGCCACGTTCGAAACTGGTGATCGACCGGCGCCCAATTCGAAGCGGCGAGCACCTCCAGCAGCGCTGCAGCGCCCGTGGGATCCGGCGCCGACCGCTCGCGCAGCGCCACGTACAGTTGCTGCAGCTCGCCTCGATCGTGCAGAAACCAGCAGAAATACCGGGCATAGGCGTAGTCCAACGCTTCGCCGGAACCGCGGAATTGGGACGATGTGATCCACTCCTTGACCCGCGGCAAGCGATTCTCGGCCTTGGCCCGTTTCAGAACGGTCAGACGCCAGTTGTGATTCGGAACCAGCCGCGGAGCCTGCTCGACGCGACCGCCGAGACGGCCATCCGCGGCAGACGACGAACCGGCGTGACCGCCGAACGTGCGCACTTCGCTGCCCTCGTGCAACGCCGCCAGTCCTTCCTGCAGCCAGCGCGGAGCGGCGGGGAAATCGGCGTCCATCAGCACGTGTGTCAACTCGTGCAGCAAGCCGCCGTCGCCCTCGGCCAGACTGACCAGCACCGTTTGGCGTCCCGGTTTGTAGTAGCCGAATCGCGACACATGCCGGTCAAAGAACAGTTGCTCGGCGGTCCGGCGATAGGCGGCTTCCTCGCTGAACATCAGGATGGTGACCGGGCGGTCCGGCAGATCGCGAAAGTAACCGGCGAGCAGCGCATCGCACGTGGGCTGTATCACCTCCGTGAACTTGGCCCGCAACTCGGCTTCCGACAAATCGCCACTCAGCACAAAGGGCGGCTGGATGACGACAGCACACGGCTGATCGAGTTGCTGCGGCAGACGCACGGCCCGCTCGCGGCACCGATCTGCCAGCGACTCTGTCGCCACGGCCCGCGGCGTGCCGGGGACAGGAGACGTGGGCTCGCAGGCACCCGATCCATCGGCCTCACCGGGTACAGGCCCCCTAACAACCGCGGACTTGGCGGCCCACGAGGCAGTGCAGAAGACGACGACAATCGTCACCAACAGACGTTTCACAGGCATGCGCATTTCGGCGGTTGACTCCGCCGGACCTGACTTCATCGGACGAATCACGAAAAGAAAATCCCCCTCGCGATAACGAAAACACTTTACAGTACATCAATTCGCATTTTTCTGTCACCCCATCTTTCTGTCAGCTCTTCCAGATCTTTCTGCTCTTGGATCAGCCCCCCCAGCCTGTCCGAATCCGGCCGGTTGTGCCGCGGGCATGTTTCCCCGCCGGCAGAAAACGGCTATAGTACACCGTCGCCCGCCACGCATAGGCGATTCAACGACGGTCGTGACTTCCAAGCAGCCATCACGAAAGCAGCCATCACGAAAGTAGCCATCACGCTCCGCGTGATGATCGCAGACAAGAACTGGACAGTCACTGATTCGCCGATTCCAACTCGAGCAACGGATCCGTCTCCAAAGCCACCAGGCTCCCGAGACCCCGCCCCCCAACGTTTTCCTCCCGACGCATCAGGAGTATGCTATGACGTTTCCGCGAGTGCTCACAGTCTTCCCCGTGTCCCGCATCCTCCTCGTGCTGATCTTGGCCGTTGCCAGTTTTCCCGCCTCGGCCGATGAACTGCCCAATCCGTATCCGCGAGCCGTGTTTGTCGGCGAACAAGTGCTACGCTGGGATTTTGCCGCGGGCGGCGAAGACTGGCGGGCCGTCAACCAGTGTGAACTGGCCGCCCACGACGGGCTGTTGACGGTTCGCTCGTCCGGCAACGATCCGTATCTCGCGGCCCCGGCGGCCGCCGCCGGCAGCGAGTTCATTGTGCGGCTGAGGATCAAGTCCCAAACCGACGGGGCGGGGCAGATCTTCTGGTCCGGCACGAAACATCCGGGCTTCGCCGCAGAACGCGTCGCCGGCTTCCCTATGACGCACGACGGCCAGTGGCACGAGTACGACGTACGGCTGGCAATCGACGGCGATCTGACAGGGCTGCGACTAGACCCCGGCTCGGCGCCGGGCGAAGTGCAGATCGACTGGATCGCCGTGCACCGCGGCGGCTTGCACCCGCTGGAAATCGTGGCCGTCGAGCAGACCGCCGATGAAGTCAACGTGCGGCTGAAGAACCACAGCGACCAGACGATCCAAGCAAGCGTGAACGGCACGTCCCGTTCTCTGACCGCGCACAGCGAACTGAACGTGGCGCTGCCGGTGGCCGGCCGGCTCTCCTTGGCGGCGATGACGATCCAAGTCGATTCGCCGGGCTTGACGCCGATTGCGCGCACCGTGTGGGCACATCGCGCCCAGATGCCGATCGACGCCGTCACGCGAAACGTCGGCGGATTGACAGTCGAGGCGGCGCGCGACGGGACCGAAGTCCGGCTCCGCCGCAACGGGCAACTGGTCGCAGCACTCGCACCGCTGGTGCATGCCGGGGACGCACTGCCCCAGCTGAAACTGGCGCAAGAGACTTGGCCGCTGCAGTACACGGGCGATGGCATGTCCGTCCGCCTGGACGCGACGGACGAGGGCGATTTGTCGGTGCAGATCACCGCCGCGCAGACCGTGGAAAGCCCGGTGGTCCGGTCCTACGGGACTCTGGAACAGGGCTTGTTCGCGGGGGTCGAGTACCTGGGCAAAGGCGAGCATTCGAGTTCCACGCTGGACATCGAGACGCCCGAACACCTGCGGTTCGAGCCGGATCCGATGAAGGTGACCATGCCGCTGATGGCCACCGTCACCGACCGCGCGTCGGTGGCCGTGGCCTGGGACGACATGACGCTGCAGCCGGTCTTTGCCGCGCCGGATTTCCTGGACGGCACGGCCAGTCACCGCCTGGCGCTGAAAGGCAAGAGCATCCAAGCGGCGATCCGCGTCGGCGACGGCTGGGACGCAGGCGGTCGGCTGGAGCCGTTGATCCTGTGGGCCGTCCAGCGTCGCGGCTTGCCGCCGTTGCCCGCTGAGCCGCGTTCGTTTGAGGAGCAGATGAAGCTCTCGCTAGCGGCGTACAGCGGTATGGTCTACGACGAGAAAACCGGCGGCTATTACCACGCCGTGGTGCCCGGGCAACGCGAGATCCGCGGCGGCTACTTCGCCGATCACGCCTCGGCGATCTGGAAGATCACCGGCCGGGTGCCCGACCTGCCGCGGCTGCAATTCGGCGGCGCTCACGTGGCGAACCACGCCAGTTACTTCGTCAGCGGCCGCGCGGCCGACTGGCTGCGCACGATCAACGGCATGGCCGAGGGCCTGATTCGCGCCCGGCAACCGGACGGCTCGTACCGCTACGACGGCACGTATCGCCGCGGGCATTTCGAGAATACGGCCAGCGGCATCTGTTCGCGGCCGGCGTACCAACTGCTGGAGCACGCCTACTACACGGGCGGGCAGGAGTCCTTGGCCGTGGCCCTGAAGACGCTCGAATTCATGAAACGCTTCCGCACCCCGCGCGGGGCGCAGACTTGGGAAGTCCCCTTGCACACGCCGGACATTCTCGCTTCGGGACAGGCGGTCTGGGCGTATGTGCGAGCCTATCAACTGACCGGCGACCGCACCCATCTGGCCGAAGCCCGCCGCTGGGCGGTGACCGGCTTGCCGTTTGTGTATCAGTGGTCCAACCAGCCGATCATGCTGTACGCCACCACGCCCGTGTACGGGGCGACGCATTGGAAAGGCCCCAACTGGATCGGCTTGCCCGTGCAGTGGTGCGGCACGGTGTACGCGTACGGCCTGCTCCTGCTTGCCCCGTACGACGACGCGCTGGACTGGAAACAAGTTGCCAAGGGCATTCTGATCTGCGGCGAGCAGATGCAGTACCCCGATGGTCCGTCCGCCGGCTGCCTGCCGGACGTGTTCGAGTTGAAAAGCCAGCGCCGCCGCCCCGCCGACATCAACCCCGGCGCGCTGGTCAGTCTGCGCCTGCTGATTGCAGGAAAGCTGGACAACCTATCCGTGGCGACGGACGGCAAGCACCGCGTCGTAGCCCCGTTCCCCGTGACCCTCCGCGGCAACGCTGTGCGAATCGACGCCCAACCCGGCGTCAAGTATCAAGTGCTGATCGACGGCACCCGCACTGTCGACGTCACGTCCCAAGGCCAAGATACCATCCCGCTGGACGCCGGAACGCCTCGACGATGAAGCGGGATCGGGCAAACGTAGAAACGTTCTGCGATGCCGCCCGGCTGGCCAGCGTCACCATCTTCTGCCGGTCGGCCTGATCGCCCGACTTCCGCATCATCCGGTTCAGCAGTCGGGCCAAGCCCAAGAGATGCGCGCCCGGCGCGATCGGCATCACGTTGCCGGGCACCACGTCGAAGCCCAGCAGGATGTACGGCCCATGTTCCGGACCTTCTCACGGCACGATCCGCAGCGCCGGGCCCCCCGACTGATCGGCCATCGTGACCAGCAGCCCTTCCTTCGGCAGCCACACGTCCCACAGCGTCACGTACTCGCGGATCTCGCCTCCCGAAGCCAGGATCGCCCCTCGCGGCTCGAATGCCACACTCCACACGCCTTCCGAATGCCCCTCCAAGACCCGCAACGGGCGCCCCGACGAGACGCTCCACAAAATCACGCGGCTGTCGCGGCCGGCCGACGCGACCGTCTCGCCGTCGGGGGAGAAGGCGACGCCGCGGACATCTCCCTGGTGCGCGACCCCGGCCGGCACGGCCAGCACCTGCAGCAGCCGCAGCAGGCGAATGCGGACCTTCGCCGAACGGGGACTTTCCAGCGCCTGGCGCAGTTCCGGTTCCATCTCGTCACCCAACGTTGCCAGTTGCACGAACGCCTGCTGGCGGATGGCAAACCGTTCGTGGTCCAACGCGGCCACCAGGCTCCGGCGGCGATCCAAGTCCTCGTGTACCATGCGCCGCGCCCCCAGGCGATGGAACTGGATGGTCCGATCGGCGCTGCCCGACACCAGCACGCTGCCGTCGGGCGAAAAGGCCAATGAGTACACGGCGGTCGGGTGGCCGTCGAGTGACCGGGATGTTTGCCCGCCAGCGGGATCGGCGGCCAGAAGGCATGCGCCGATCAAGCCCAGCGCAGCCAGGCTGGCGCGACGCGCACCACGGCGCGGCAGGGATCGCCGGTTGACGCTACGTTGCTCCCACATGCCGGTTCGCCTGCCGCCTCCACACCGCAAGATCCGACGGGGCCTTCCTTCCGGCGCACCTAGCACCGAGGAACTCAGTCGAAGTAGGCCGGAACCGGTAGTGTGCGCAAGTACGGCTTCTCGTCCTCTTGATCGAGCGTGCCGGAACTGCGAAGACGAGTTCCGGCCTGCGCCAGGTTTCATCCACACTCAGCTGCCTCCCAACGGGTCCTTCCGCTCCGTCCAAGGGAAGTCCTCCATCTTCCTCAGCAGACGCCAGTCGACAAAGGTCATAATGGCGCCGTTGACTTTCAAGGCGCGGTCCAGCAGCTTGGTACCCTGCAGCGGTGTCGGCGCGACGATCAGAAACAAATCCTGTTTCTGTGCGATTTGGTCCTTCTCCACGGGCGGGCGCACACGTTCCAGGCGGCTATGGATGCGCGAGGCTTCTTTGTGCTCTGTCGCCTGTTCCGCGCCCACCGCAAGCAAGACGGACAGCCGTTGGCTGACGGCCGGGGTCGCCAGCGCCTTGGTGCAGTTCATGCGCCGGAAGGTCTGTTGGGGAGTCAACAGCACCAGGGCCTTGACGTCCTGGCCCTGCTTGTAGGCGGGCGTCATGGGCCAACTCCAGTCCAACGCTGCCCAATTCACCGCGACGATGGAGCCGACTTCCGCACCGATTACCGTGAGCATTTCGATGTTCAACTCGGCGCTGTTATTCTTCTCGATCAGCACCTTCTTGACCGCCTCGACGTCGAGCACCATGCCATCCATGTCCTGCGGCTTCAGGTCATCCACCTGGACGACTTCATCCTCCCCGTTCGGTTTCTTGCGGCTGACGCTACGGCCGTGGCCGCGCAGATCCGGGACAATGGAGGCAAAGCCCCACGACTGCAAGACCGTCGCCAAATCGGCGTATTCGCTGCCTTGCCCTTTCCACCCGTGGAGCATGATGATGGGCACCACGTGCTTGCCGCTGCGGACGCCTTTCTTCGGCCCATAATACGTGCAGAAGATGTTCCATCCGTCCTTGGTTCGCAGATTGAAACTCTCCGGCTCCGGCGGCGGTTCTTCTTTCTTCTTTTCCTTCCCATCCTTGCCGGCGCTGGTCTTCGCGGTCGGCGCGGGGGGGGCCGGCGCAACGGCGGGTTTGGCGGGCTGTGTGGCGGGGGTTGCGGGCTTGGTCGCGTCCGGCTTGGCGGCTGGCTGCGCGGGCGCTTTGGCCGCCTCCTGTGCCGCCGTTTTGGCCGCCGCTTTGGCCGCCGGCTGCGCCGCCGGAGCAACTTGGCCGAAAGCGCGGCCGGACACCCCCCCCATCAGAAGCAGTCCGATGGCCGTACCGGCCGAGAAAACACACAAACTCCAACGGTTTGCACGGTTCTGGTTTGCTGGATTCATGGTTCTGACCATCGCTAGGTTCCTTGAGAAATGAATCACAAGCCTCAGCCAATTCACGGTTTATCCTAAGCCCGTCGCCGCGTGCCGTCAACGAAAACAGAGTACATTGACCCAATTTCTGCGTTTATGCAATAGAATGAGGCGCAGGCTCGAATAGCGCAATTGGTGCGTCTTCGGTAAACTGCAAGGAGATATGCTCGTGGACCTCATCAAAAATCTGCAGACCTGGTGGCAAGAAAAGACGGGGGAGGAGGAAACGCCGTTCGATGGCGACTCGTCGGCCTTTTTCGCCAGTTTGCTGTTCCACATGCTGCTGTTGATCATCTTGGGGCTGGTGCCCTTTGTCTTCGAGAATCCCAACGTTTCCCTGACGATTGCAGCGCCCTTGAAGGAGGAGTTCGAAGAACCCAAGCTGATGCTGCCCGACGATTTTGCCTCCAGCCCGTTGGTGGCGGAGGAAATGGGCGCCAACAGTGTGGGCGACGCGGGGATGGCGATGTCCATGGCGCAGATCGTGTCCGACGTGTCGGTGGTCCCCAGCCTCACGGATTTGCCCGTGGAGCCTACCGGGGACATCGACATGACCAACGAGATCAGCGTTGCGACGGGACTGAATTTCAACAAGAACCTGACCGTCCGGGGAGCCACCGGCGAGGGCGTCAGCGGGGCCTCGGGCGCCATCGACCGCCTCACGGAGGAAATCCTGCGCTCGTTGGAGGAGCGCAAGACGCTCGTCGTGTGGCTGTTCGATCAATCGCCCAGCCTGTCTCGCGAACGAGCGGCGATCAACGAACGTTTCGACCGCATCTACGAGGAATTGGGCGTCATCGAAGCGGCGGGCAATCCGGCGTTCAGCAAGCACGAAGACAAACCGCTGTTGACGAGCGTGATGGCCTTCGGGCAAGAGGTCAAGCTGATGACCAAGCAACCGACCGACAACCTGCAGGAGATCAAGGCGGCGGTAGCGGCCATCCCGCAAGACGAGTCCGGCGTCGAGATGATTTTCTCGGCCGTGTTCCGGGCGGCAGAGCGCTTCAAGCAGTACCGCATCCGAGACCCGGCCAAGAACGAGCCGGAGCGGAACGTGATGCTGATCGCGTTTACCGACGAGCGGGGCGACGATCTGGGGGGCCTGGACGACACGATCTCGGTCTGCCGCGGGCTGGGCATGCCCGTGTACGTGGTCGGCGTGCCGGCGCCGTTCGGCCAGGAAGAGACCTTCGTCAAGTGGATCGATCCCGACCCAAGCTACGATCAGACGGCGCAGTGGGGGCGAGTCAACCAAGGCCCCGAGACGTTGTTCCCGGAACGCATCAAGCTCGGTTTTGGTGATCCGGGACGCGAGGGCCCGGACCCGATGGATTCGGGATTCGGTCCTTTCGCCCTGACGCGGATGTGCTACGAAACCGGCGGCATCTATTTCTCCGTGCACCCCAGCCGCAACGTGCATCGCGAGGTGACCCGCGAAGAGACGCCCGCGCTGACCGCTCACCTGAAGTACTTCTTCGATCCGCAGATCATGCGGCGTTATCGGCCGGATTACGTCCCGGCCAAAGAGTACCTGAGGCAGGCGGAGAGCAATCGGGCCCGCAAGGCGCTGCTGGTGGCGGCCCAAAAGTCGTGGGTCGAGTCGCTGGACGAACCGGTGCTGCGGTTCGTCCGCCGCAGCGAGGATGCGCTGGCCAAGACGCTGGGCGAGGCGCAGAAAGTCGTCGCCAAGGCGGAACCGGCGCTGCGGGACTTGTACAACGTGCTCAAGGAGGGCGAGGCGGATCGGCCGCGGGAGGCCGTCCCGCGCTGGCAAGCCAGCTACGACCTGGCCATGGGCCAGGTGATGGCGTCGTTGGTCCGCGCGCAGACGTACCGCGCGCGGTTGGCCGAGGCCCAACGCGGGATGCCGTTCAAGGGCGTTAACAACAACACCTGGGTCCTGTCGCCGTCCGACGCCATCTCGGCCGACGGTGGCTTGGCGGAGGCGGCGGCCAAAGCCAAGGAGTACCTGCAGCGCGTGATCGACGATCATCCCGGAACGCCTTGGGAACTGCTGGCCAAACGCGAACTCGAAACGCCGCTGGGCTGGACGTGGTCCGAGGACCACACCGACTTGACGCCGCCCCGCGTCGGCGGCGGCTACGGCGGCGAGGGCGGCGGTGGCCGCGCCGTGGGGCCGAGGGATGTTGCGCCCAAGCCTCCCCGGCGCGAACCGCCCAAGTTGTGAGCGCGGCCGTGGGCGAAATCGCGATCGGAGGCGCCGCCGTGGGCGTGCCGGCGATCGGCGGAGCGGTGGGGCACTTGGCCGTGGGCGGCGTTCGACGTCCGCTTCGCGGAGCCCCAGCTTGTTCGCCACTCGGCGAGGTAATTCGGTCGCGGGCTCGTTGACATCGACTCGGATGTTAGCAATGCGGAGGCATGGCATGGTCGCGAGCCGGTTCATGGTAGGACGGATTGGCAATCCGTCCCACGCCGCGAATCAGCCGGCCGCCGGCTCGTTGTCGTCGCCGCCCGTGTAGGAGGCGAACAGCGGCTTGTACGTGTCGGGCGTGAACAGCCGGAATTCACTTTCGCGAACGTACTCGTACGGTCCGGCGCGCCGCAGGCTGTCCACCAGACGGTCGATCTGGACCTGTGACTGGAAAGCGATGATGCTGTCCAGCTTGGTCTGAAAAGCCACGTCGTTGCCGATGACCTCCAGGTTGGGCAAATCCACGAAGTCGCAGTACACGGCCAGTTCGCCCACGCTGGGCGGCTCAGCCAGCGGTTCTCCCAATTCCGGCCAGATGGCGCCCGCGGCGTGAAATACGCTGATCATCAACTCGCTGTGCGTGATCCGATGGTCGGGGTGCAGATCGGTGTGGGTGGGAACGTACACGCGCGCCGGGCGGGTCTTTCGCAAGTGGTAGGTCAGGGCATTCTGGAGTCCGACGTAGCCCGCGATGTCGTCCTCCCCCTCCCGCGCTCGACGCCGGCCGATCAGCGGAACCAACCCACCGTCGGGATAGCCCACGTAATTGACGCGTTCTCGCGGAATCCCCAACACCTGGTACGATTGGTATGCCTCCCGGCGGCGAACCTCGACGATCCGGTCGCGGTCCTCCAATTGGCAGTATCCCATGCAGCCATCCGTGACGATCAGCACGTGGACGGTCACTCCCTCCCGCATGGCGGCCTGCATGAACAGTCCTGCGCCGATGCACACATCGTCGTCGTGGGGACTGACGAACAACCACGTCTGGTTCCTGATCGCGGCGAGGCCCATGGCCTCGGCCAAACACGCGGCGCGCTGGGCGCCGCGGTCCGTCTTGCGGGTAAACTGAAACTGGGCCATGGGGTCTCCTGAATGGGCGAGGCTAAGTGGGGGGCAAATCGGTACCGGCCGGATCAGGGGGCAGGAGTACAGGATTCCATTTTCGCGGGGAAAAATCTCCCCCAGGGGCTGGACGATGGGCCGCGAAAACTGAATCCTGCACGTCTGACCCCAGCGCCGCGACGGCTGCTTATCCTACGACAGCCGGCCCGAAAGAAAAGGCCCCCAACTAGGTATGCAGGGAGCGGCCTGACCAGCCGTACGTCTGCTGCAAGGCCAACTGCACGCTGCCGGTCAGATCGGAGAATCGGATGGGCTTGGAAAAGACCCGAAAAGCCCGAGCCCGCCGGGCCTCCTCGGCCAAGCGATCATCCAGATTGGCGGTCATCAGAATGCAGGGCAAGTCCGCGAATGCCTGTTTCACGCGGCGGATGGTTTCCAGCCCGCTCAGCCGCGGCATGTACATATCGAGCAATAACAGGTGTACCTGCTCGCTTTGCAGGATTTCCAAAGCCTGCTCGCCGTCGCCGGCCGCCAGGGTGCGAAAACCGCGCCGCTCCAGCGCCTCCCGGAGCGTTTCCCGCAGGTCCTGGTCGTCGTCGGTGATCAGCAGGGAAGGGATTTCCAGCGGCATGCTTGACCTCAGCCCAATTGCCAGTGGAGATTACCGATCTATACTACTGACAAAGCCGAAACGGTCAACACGAGTTTTTTCGTAGATTCGGAGAACAAGATGGCCGCCCAGTCCCTCTTCGCCCGCCACGAGTTCTTCCTGCGGCGTTTGCACTCGGTCACCGGTGTCTTTCCGGTCGGCGCGTTCATGCTCATGCACTTGACGATCAACGCCAGCCTGCTCAGCGCCCCTTCGACGTTCCAGAAGAACCTTTACCAGATTCACAGCCTGGAAAGTCTGCTGCCGATCGTGGAATGGTTGTTCATCCTGTTGCCCATTCTGTTTCACGGGATCATCGGCGTGGTGATCATCCGCAGCGGACAAGCCAATACGAACATGTACCCGTTTGCCGCGAACATCCGCTACACGCTGCAGCGCGCCACCGGCATCATCGCCTTTGCGTTCATTGTCTGGCACGTGTTCCACATGCACGGCTGGTTCCATTTTGACTTTTGGGCCGAGCACGTTTCGCAGCCGTTGCACGGAGCCCGCTTCCGGGCCTTTAACGCCGCGTCGACGTTGGGCATCGCCATGAGCAACCCCGTCGTGATGGCGTTGTACGCGGTGGGCGTCATGTCCTGCGTGTACCATTTTGCCAACGGCCTGTGGACGATGGGCATTACGTGGGGCTTGTGGACTTCGGTCGGTGCCCAACGGCGGGCTTTGCAGCTTTGCGCCGGATTCGGTGTCGCGCTGGCCATCCTCGCGGTGGGCGTGCTGTACGGTACCGCTACGGTGGACATCCAGGCCGCGAAGGAGACCGAAGACCGCATGTACGAGTCCATGGTGAATTCGAAAGAGATCAGGCCGAACCCGGAGAAGCGGACAGCGGAAACGGAAGGCAACACGCAGCGGGACGGCGCTCAGCCTGCCGTCTTGGCTGATGGTTCTTCTGAGTGAGGCAAGTCTCCCAATACCGTCGCATTCACGAATCCGTCGAGCAGGATCACGCAACATGGCAAGAAAACGCGTCATGGTCGTAGGTGGAGGATTGGCCGGACTGGCCGCCGCCATGAGATTGGCCGAAATGGGCATCGACGTGGACCTGATGAGCCTGGGGCCGGTCAAACGTTCGCACAGCGTGTGCGCTCAGGGCGGCATCAACTCCTGCAACGACCTGACGCGGCAGGCGGGCGACAGCGAATGGAAGCACTTCGACGACACGGTCTACGGCGGCGACTTCCTGCAGCACCAGCCGCCCGTCAAGGAGATGGCCGACTGGGGGCCGAAGATCATCCACCTCATGGACCGCTTGGGCGTTCCCTTCAACCGGACGCAGGAAGGCTACCTGGATCGGCGGCGCTTCGGCGGCACGCTGTACAAGCGCACGGCATTCGCCGGCGCCACAACCGGCCAGCAATTGCTGTACGTGTTGGACGAGCAGGTCCGCCGTTGGGAGACGGAGGGACACATCCGCAAGTTCGAATCATGGGACTTCCTGGGCCCGGTCCTGGACGAGCAAGGCGTGTGCCGCGGCGTCGTGGGACAAGACCTCGTGAGCATGGAGATTCGCGCCTTTCCGGCCGATGCGGTCGCGATCGCCAGCGGCGGCTGCGGGCTGATTTTCGGCAAGTCGACCAACTCGATGGCCTGCACGGGCAGCGCCGTCAGCCGGGTGTTTCAGGCCGGTGCGAAATACGGCAACCCGGAATTCATCCAAGTTCATCCGACGGCGATCCCGGCCGCTGACAAGCTGCGGCTGATGAGCGAATCGGCCCGCGGCGAAGGCGGCCGGGTGTGGGTGCCCCGCCAACCGCAAGACCACCGCGATCCGCGCACGATCCCTGAGTCGGAGCGGTACTACTTCCTGGAGGAACGCTACCCGAAGTACGGCAACCTCGTGCCCCGCGACATCGCCACCCGCGAGATCTTCGACATCTGCGTCAACGAGGGCCTGAGCGTCGAGAAGGACCGCCAGTGCGTGTACCTGGACTTGACGCACATCGACGCCGACGAATTGACTCGCAAGCTGGGGGGCATCCTGGACATCTACGAGAAATTCCAGGGAGTCGACCCGCGCACGATCCCGATGAAGATCTTCCCGGCAGTCCATTACTCGATGGGCGGTCTGTGGGTCGATTACGAACGCACGGCCGCCGGCGGTTTGCAGCCGGGCTCGCCGAAGAATCAAGTCACGAACATTCCTCGCTTGTATGCCATCGGCGAGTGCGACTACCAGTACCACGGGGCGAACCGCTTGGGCGCCAACTCATTGCTCAGCTGCATCTTCTCCGGCCTGTTTGCCGCGCCCGGCATCCAGACTTTGTTCGAGAACGAGAAGGGGAAAGCGGCTGCCGAGTTGCCGGCCGCGCTGTTCGACGGCGCCCGGCGGAAGCACCAGCAGGCCGGCGAGGAGTTGCAGCGGCGCAGCGGCGGCGGGGAAAACCCGTACCTGATCCATCAGCAACTGGGCGAAGTGATGACCAAGGCGGCCACGGTCGTCCGCCGCAACGACCAGTTGCGGGAGGCGCTGGCTACGGTCAACGAACTACACGAGCGTGCCAAACGCTGTTCGCTTTCGGATACCGGCCACTGGACGAACCAGAACGTGGTCTTCGTCCGCGCGCTGCTGGACATGTTCCCCGTGGCCAAGTCGATTCTGCTGGGAGCGCTGCAGCGGGACGAATGCCGCGGGGCGCACTTCAAACCGGAATTCGAGCCGGCCCATTTGACCGCCACAGAACCCGCCGAGCGGCGGCAGCAGGCCGAGAAGTGGTGCGACGACTTCGAGGCCAACAACCGGAAATGGCTCAAGTCGACGATCGCCACCTGGAACCATGACAGCCAGCAGCCGGACCTGACGTACGAGGACGTCGACACGTCGGTCATCCCGCCCCGTCCCCGCTTGTACGGCCTGGCGGGCGCGGAGGAAATTGAACGAGTGTGGAACGAACGCGCGGCCGCAAAGCAACAGGCCAAAGCCTGACGCGGTTTGCGGCCGCACCTAAGTGGTACGTCAGGCTTTCCAGCCTGACCGGTATTTGCCTTTCCCGATTCCGTTTCTCCAAATCGAATCCTATGGACACCACAGCGACCCCCGCGAGCAGCCAGCCCGGCACGATCACCATTCGCATCCTCCGGCAGGACGGCCCCGGCCAACAGAGCTACTGGGAAACGCACCGCGTGCCCTACGAACGGGAAATGAACGTGGTCAGCGTGTTACAGAAAATCGCCGCCCAAGCCCAGACGATTGACGGCCGGCCCGTAGCCCCGGTGGCCTGGGAGTGCAACTGCCTGGAAGAGGTCTGCGGGGCCTGTACGATGCTCATCAACGGACGGGTCCGCCAGGCTTGCACGGCGCTGGTGGATCGCTTGCTGGAGGACCGGCCGGAGGGCATCGAGCTGGCGCCGATGACCAAGTTCCCCGTCCTCCGCGACCTGGTCGTGGACCGCTCGCGAATGTTTCGGGCCCTGCAGAAAATCCGCGCTTGGCTGCCCGTCGACGGCTACTACGACATGGGACGCGGCCCGCTGGTTTCCCGCGAGGAGCAGGAAATCGGCTATCCGCTGTCGATGTGCATGACCTGCGGCTGCTGCGTGGATGCCTGCCCGCAGTACAACAAGATCGACGTGGCCCGGCGAACGGGCGAGACGGAAGAGGAGTACCTGGCGCGGCGGAACGCCGAGTTCGATCGATGCTTCATGGGCGCCTTTGCCATCAGCCAGGTCGTGCTGTTCAACACGCACCCCACGGGCCGGCACACCGGCACCGAGCGGCTGGAAGCCCTGATCGCCGAAGGCGGCATTCAGAATTGCGGCAACGCCCAGAATTGCGTGGCCGTCTGCCCCAAGGAAATCCCGCTGACCACGTCCATCGGCCTGGCCGGCCGCGCCGCAACGGTCCATTCGCTGAAACGCTGGTTCGACCGATAGCAGCACGCAGCACTTCGCTGCCGTCTGACGCCCGCGACGACATCAGGCGCTCGTCAAAGTACCCATCACACTCCGTGTGATGATCCGCAGAAAACACTGGACCGTTATTTCTGGAACGTCGCTTAGTGGGCGATCTTCGCGTTGGCAAGCGTCTTCTTCAGTTCTGCGAGACCGGCTGTGGAAATGCCGGTTTGCGAGACATCTAGTTCCTTGAGCTGCGCAAAGCGCGTCAAGTGCGGCACGGAGGCATCGGTGATCGGCACGCCGCGGAGTTCCAAGCGCCCCAGGTTCGCGATCGCCGTCAAGTGCGACAGGCCGGCGTCCGAGATTTTCGCGTCGCGCAGAATCAGAGTCCGCAATCCGCCCAGTTCGCCCAGCGTCTTCATGCCCGCGTCGGTCAGCGGTGTTGCCATCACATTCAAGGTCGTCAGACGCGGCAACGCCTTAAGGTGTGCCAGACCTTCGTCGCTGAGGGGAGTGCCGCCCAGGTCCAGCGCCTCCAACTCCGTCATGCCTTTCAGATGGACCAGCCCCGGGCCACTGACGGCCAGCCGGCGAAGGTCCAATCGCCTCAGCTTCGTCAGGCCCGCCAGGTGCGCCAGGCCCTCGTCCGTGACCTGAAACGCCTGGGCCAAGGACAGGTCCTCTAAACCGGTCAACCGGCCGATGAATTCCATCCCCTGGTCGCCGATGGCCAGCGAATCCTCGACGGCCAACGCCCGCAACTGGCTCATCAATGCCAGGTATTCCAGGCCGCTGTCGCTGATCGAGCGGCTGCGGACGCGGAGCGTCTGGAGTTGCTTCATGCCGGCGATCAGTTCCAATCCGCCGTCGCCGATCAGGTCGCTGCCTTCCAGGTCGAGCGTACGCAGGTTTTGCAGTTGGGAGATGGAAAGCAAGCCGCCGTCGCTGATGTAGCTGTCGGTCAGGATCAGGTGTTCGAGCCGAGGAAGATCCTTGAAATAGGCCGCCGCCGCGTCGGTCATGCGCGTCAGGCGGTGCAGCCGCAGCGAGTTGAGGTTCGGCAGGGCCGTGAGCGTTCGCACGCCGGCGTCGGTGACGCCCACGGTGTCCAGCGCCAGACTGGCCAACCCCGTCAGGCGGGCCAGTTGCGGCATCGAGACATCAGTGATCTCGGCGCCCTTCAATTGCAGCCGCTGCAGGTGAGGCAACGCGGCCAACTGCTCGACGTCGGCATCGGTCAGGCTCGCACCCAGCAGGTTGACCGCGACCAGCCGTCCTTCGTCGTCGAACTCCACCTGGCCGCCCCAATGCTGGATGCGTTCGAGCAGCGACGCAAAGGCTTCCGCATCCCCCTGAGGTACGCTCGTGGGTGGTGCCGCGGCAGCCGGCGCCACGACCGGGGCACCTGACGGCTCCTCGCGCGGCGCGCTGTCCGTGCGCGGGGCAGACGGGCACCCCGCCGCAACAAGTATGATGCATCCGGCAAACCATACGCTCGGCCGTTGATTCATCCCGTCAACTCCTGTCGCGGCCTCGCGCCCGCAAACCAATCGCACGTCAGGCTTTCCAGCCTGTCAGGTCAGGCTCATGAACGAAAACGCTTGACCCCACCCTTATCGCAGCATGGCCAGCCTCTTGTCGACATTCCGCCGTCAAGGGCCTATCGTCCAACCGGCTGGACGGCGGTCTTCTTGGTCGGCTTCAGCCGCAGGTCGGGCACGCCCGGAGTCTCGACCCCGCGGACGCGAAGCGAGTGGGCTAGCGCGGGCTTGGCAGCGTCGTCGGCCTTGGCCAAGGCCGCCTGCAGCGCCGCGGTCGCCTTGTCGCCGGGCAGCCGCTCCAGGGCCATCCGCGCGTCCTCGCCAAGTTCCTTGTGGCCCAACAGCGCGGCGACCGGCTCGACCGCCTCCTCGCCCGCGATCTGCCAAGTCATCCACAGCGCATCGCGGCGCAACTGCGTTGGCTGGGAATCGCCCAGCAGTTTGAGCAGTTCGGCGGCGACTGCTTTCGCTTCCTCTCCCGCCCCGGGCCGGCCGGCGTGATAGACGATATTCTGAATCGCCCGATTTGCCGCCCGGGCGATCTCCAGTTCTCCGCTGGCGGCGATCTTGGCCAGCGGCCCCACGGCCTTGGCCCCGACCGCACCGGCGTTATTGCGGGCCTCAGCCCGGACGGCGTCATCGGTACTCTGGATATTCTTTAGTAGTAAGTCTAATGTCAGTTCGTCCATCGTAGTGGTCCTTGTTGTTGCGGCTACAGCGTGTAGGGATAACGTTGCGGTCGGCCCATCAAGCGGCGTGCCTGCTCGTCGCCGACGATCTCGCGTTTGCTGTGGTCCCACTTGAGCTTGCGGCCCAGGAGGAACGAGAGGTTGCCGAGCACGGTCAGGATGGCCACGTCGGCGCCGGCTTCGACGTTCATGATCGTCTTCTTGCCGGTCTTGATGCCTTCGAACCAATCTTCCTTATGGCCGGGGCTTTGGTACACGTCTTTCGCGCCGGGGCCGGGCTGCCATTGGCGGGCCTTGCGTTCGGCCCAGGTGCCGCCGTCGCCGCCCCAGTGGGTGAAGGTGCCTTGGTCGCCGCGATACACGGCGCCGTATCCGGGCCGCGAAATGCGGCCGCCCGGCTCGTTGCCCGTGCGTTCCTCCGGGGGCGCCGGCTCGCCCGGCTGATTCCAGGTGAGCACCCAATCGGGATTTCTGAACGTGTACTTGACGTTGATCTTTACAGCCGAATCCCACAGGCCGCGCTGCGGTGCTTCGCCCGTCGCTTCGACTTCGACCGGTCCGGTGCCGTCCGCGTTCATCCACCACATGGCGCAGCTCATCACGTGCGCCCCCCGATCGCGGATCTGGCCGCCGCCCGACTCCATCAACCAACGGAACGTGCCGTGGCAGTAGCCGCGATTGTAGGACCGCCACCGCAGCGGACCGAGCCAGGCGTCCCAGTCCAATTCGGGCGGCGGATCGCTGTCGGGCGCGAACCCGCCCACGGGGCTGGGATAGTGGAAGCAATCGACCTGGGAAATCTTGCCGATGTTGCCGTTGACCAGGTAGCGATGGGCCAAGTAGGCCTCCGGTTGGCTGCGGCCCTGCGAGCCGACCTGGACCGCGATCTTGGCCTTGTTGGCGGCGGCAATCATCGCCTTGCCTTCCTCGACCGTACAGCAAGCGGGCTTCTCGACATAGACGTGCTTGCCGCGCTCGGCGGCGTGGACCGTCTGGACGGCGTGCCAGTGGTCGGGCGTGGCGATGACGACGGCGTCGATGTCCTTCCGGTCCAGCACATCGCGATAATCGCGGTAGCAGTCGGCCTGCGGCCCGGCGGTGCGCGAGGCGTTTTCCAGCCGCTTGTCGTCGATGTCGCACACGGCGGCGATGTTCACTTCGCCGCGCCGCATGCGGCTCACCATGTCTCCCAGGTGGTAGCCGCCCATGCCGCCCACGCCGATATGCCCGAACGTCAGACGTTCGTTGGCGCCCGCGCGTCCCGCCGCGGCCAACACGCCCGAGGGAATCACGTACGGCGCAGCCACTGCCCCGGCCGCAATCGCCGATCCGGCGGTCTTCAGAAAGGTGCGGCGTGGTACGCCTGCAGTTTTCTTGCTCATGCCTTCACCTCTTTGCGTTCTATAACTCGAGATCTGAAATACCAGCAATCAGCAACAGGATACCCGCTGGCCCGCGGGCATTCAAGGAACGAAGCCCGGCTTTTTCCGAAAGCAGGCCGCAAAAACTGTCTTCCGCCCGGTTCTTTCCCGCCCCCCGCTGGAATCCTTGCCCAACGGTGTATACTAGTGCAAGAGATAATACCTGCGTTCCGCAATTCACGGTCACGAATGGTGCCTAAGACGTCCCCTAAATCCATCTTCCGCGAATCGGCCATGCGCAGCGGCCTGATCGCGCCGGAGCAATTCGACCAGGCGCTGGCGGCGGTCCGCGGCGAACCGGACCGTCTGCCGACCCCCGTGGAGGAAGTCCGCGACGAGGAACTGGCCTCCAAGCTCATCGACATGGGGCTCCTGACTCGTTATCAAGCCGACCAGTTGATCGCCGGCAGGACGAAGCTGAACTTGGGCCCCTACACGATCACGGATTGGATCGGTCAGGGCGGCATGGGGCAAGTCTTCAAGGCCGTGCACAAGATGATGGGCCGGGAGTGTGCCGTGAAGGTCCTGCCGCGCGAGAAATCCACGCCGGAGGCCATCGAGAACTTTACGCGCGAGATCCGCACACAAGCGCTGCTGGATCATCCCCATCTGGTGCGCGCGTACGACGCCGGACACGATGGCAACGTCCATTACCTGGTCACCGAGTACGTGCCCGGCACCGACCTGCGGCAGCTGGTGCGGCGGCAAGGCCCATTGACCATGCAGCAGGCGGCGAACGTCATCGTCCAGGCCGCCCTGGGGCTGGAATACGCTCACCAGCGCGGTCTGATTCACCGGGACGTCAAGCCCGGCAATATCCTCGTGACCCCCGACGGCATCGCCAAGGTGTCCGATTTGGGGCTGTCGGGATTCATCCACGACGCCGAGAACGACCCGCGTGCCGGCAAAATCGTCGGCACCGCGGACTATCTCTCGCCGGAACAGATCAAGAACCCGGCGGCGATCACCTCGGTCAGCGACATCTATTCGCTGGGCTGCACCATGTACTACGCGATCAGCGGCAAAGTGCCGTTTCCGGGCGGCACGACCCGCGAAAAAGCCCGCCGGCACTGCGAGGAAACGCCGTGGCACCCGCGGCGATTCAACGTCGAGGTGAGCGAAGAGTTCGTAGAAATCATGGCGGACATGATGGAAAAGGATCCCCAGAGCCGGATCCAGACGGCCGCCGAAGTGGCCGTGCGGCTCGAGCCGTGGGCTCGCGAAGCGGCCCCGCTGGCGTCCCTGCAACTGACCAAGTCCCCCTGGATGCCACCCCCGCTGCCGACCGACGCCGACGACGATCAACTTCAGGACACCGACGCCAGCAGCGACATGTACGACAACGGGGACAGCCGGCAGGGCAGCAGCAGCGGCCAAATCTCGCAAACCACGTCGGCGGTGGCCGCCGGCGCTCAGGAAACGCGCCGCATCCGCCGCGTCTCGCCGCCGCCCTTGCCCACGCACCGCTACGCCTCGCCCTCGGCCACCGCCAGCGTGCTGATCGCGCTGGCCATCGCCATCCCCATCTCGATGCTCGTCGGCTCGCTGCTGACGTTCATCCTGTTGGCGATGCTGGGGTAGCGTCCCAATCAGACCCGACCCCATTTTTTTACGCCGGGAGCCACGTGACGATCTGGTCCAGCGGTTTTCGATCCGCGACGTGGCGGTCCGGCGATTTGGCCTCGGCCGGATAGCCGATCGGCAACAGGACGATCGGTTCCAGGTGTTTGGGCAGGTTCAGTACCTGGGCGCAGCGCTTGGCATCGAACGCGCAAATCCAGCACGTGCCCAAGCCGATCTCGGCGGCGGCCAGCGTGATGTGATCGACGGCGATCGCCAGGTCGATGTCGCAGTGGTCCTTGCCGTCGTAGCGTTTCCATGCCAGGCGGTGGTCGCCGCACGCGACAATCACCGCGGGGGTGTGCGCGGCGCTCACCCAGGCGGGCGCGATTTTGGCGAACAACGCTTTGTCCTCAATCACCACAAACCGCCACGGCTGGTTGTTGCAGGCCGACGGCGCCACGCGAGCGGCCTCCAGCACGTACAACAACTTGTCCCGCTCGATTCGCCGGTCTTGATATTGCCGGACCGAACACCGCTGTTTCATCAATTCCAAAACTTGCATCGCTATCGCTCCCCAGAACGAACACACGGGCACTCCTACGGCCTGAGATATTGACGGTCATCGCGGCTCGCCGGCCGACGCAAACGCCTGCCACTGTTTGTCGATGGCATCCCGGTCCGCTCCGGTGGGTTGGAGCAAGATCCGGTACTTCAGCGTCAATGTCTCCTTCGCCGGCAGCGTATAGGGGCTGCGGTACAGCACCGCCGGGCTGAAGTAGGGCATATTCTGAATCAAGTACCACGGCGTGGGATGGCGGAAACTGGTGGGATGTTCCAGCACAACGATCGCCGCCGACTGGCCGTCCTTCGCGGGGCCGCTGAAGGCGATCCAGCGGGCTTGCTTGCTGACCTCCTTGACGATGCCTTCGCTGTCGGAGAATTGCCACTGGCGAAGCGCCGGCACCAGACGCAGCGACAGCCCCGCATAGCCGCCCCAACTGACGCCGTTCGGCTCGCCGGCGATCGGCGTGCGGTCCAACACCACGTCCGCGTCGCCCGCCGTAAACGTGCTGAGCCAGTCGATGTGGTACGCGCCACAGTCCGTCGGGGCGCTCACTTCCACGATCCGCTTCTCCGCCAGCACCGCCGGCTGGCCCGGCGGATGGTAGCTGAGCGCCAGTTCAATCCGCGCGGAATGGTCTTCGCGCGGCGTGGCTTCGGCCCGGACCACCTCCGTCACCCCTGGCGACTTGCCCGTCTTGGGGTCTTCTTCCCAGTACAGCAGGCCGTTGATCGTCTTCCAGGAAAACCAGATCGCTTTGTGCCAGAAGTGGTCCGCCGGCCGCAGGTCCGTGACTGGTTCGCCACCGGCAATCGTCACCGGATGGAAGCAGGGCTTGCCCTCTTCCTTCTGATAATTAGACTGCCAGACGACCTGCTCGCCGCGCACCAGCGCCAGCGAGTGTGGTGTCTGTTTCCACGCCAATTCCGGCTCGGCCGACACGGCCGCCGCCGCTAACAAGATAACGAAGCTCATCATGATTCAGGCCCTCCTGTCGGTATTCTCGTTCGTCTGACGCGATCCCGCAAGACGGTGGCGAGTTCAGCGGCAGGCCGAAGCTCCGTTTCGCGGGAAGCCGGATACAGCTGATGACGACAAGCCGCGTGGAAGGTATACTACAGGCCAATGTTCACAACCTCTGCCCGATCCAGAACGAATAGTCCCATGTCCACTGACTCAGCCACGATCGCCCGCCGCAACACCAGCACGTTGCTCGACGTTCTCGTGCGCCGTTGCTGGTGTACGCTGTGGCTGCTGGCCGCCGCGGGCAGTGCGGTGGATAGCCCGTCAGTGGCCGCTGGAGCGATGCCGGATGGGCCTCCTGACACGACGCCGTTGTGGACCTTTGCCTGGGTGACGGACATGCACTTGGACGGCTCGCGGCAGGAGTACACGGCCGAGGCGTTTCGCCGACTCCGCACGGAATGGAAACCGCATTTCGTCCTAATGACCGGCGACAACAACGCGCACCCGGCCCCGCCCGCCGATCCCGCCCAGCCCGAATCGCTTGGCTTACGCCGCCAGCGATTCCTCCGGGCGTTCTTGGACAAGCACTTGAAGCTGCCGTACGCGATCATCCCCGGCGACAACTGGCCGCAGGACTTCGATCGGGTATTCGGTCCCAAGCAATACAGTTTCGACTGCGGCGGGCTGCACTTCCTGCTGCTGGCTCCGGACCGGATCTGGCACGGTTCCAAACTCGAGGGGCTGTCGGCTTTCGACGAGCCCACTCGGGACTGGATCGCTGGCGACTTGGATCGCCATCGCCAGCGGCCGACGATCGTGGCGATTCACGAACCGATCTATCCGCCCACGTTCCTCGACGCCCGGCCGCTTCACAAGATCATCGCCGGTCACTCCCAGGTCGTAACGGTGCTTCAAGGCCATTTGCACCGCGAGATGGACTATCGCTCACCGGCCACCGCGTACCTCGTGGGGCCGTCGCTGGGCATGCCTCCCACGCAAGCCATGAAGCTGGTCCACGTCCATGCGGACCGCCTTGTTTTTAGGACCCTTGCGTACAACGCGTCCAACGGCCGGTTCGAACTGCTCGACCGCCGCCAGACGGTCGAGATAGCTGAGTCCCTGCGCGGTGGGTTGGCGGCTCCGGGCGGTCCGCGTTTCGAGATGGCCAACTACGACGCTTTGCCCGCCCGCCCGCTGGTCGAAGACCCGCGATTGCCGCGCCGGATCGGCGAAATGCTTCAGAACGCCGTCGGCTTCTTCCTGCCGCCTCAGTAGCGTCGCACCAGCACTTTCGCCGTGAAAAAGACCACGGATTCGGCCACGAGTTCGGCAGGGGGATTGCGGCCGGAAACGCGCGACTCTACAAAGCACCAGCGAGAATCATCGCCGCCATTGGGGGCTGGCATTTGTCTGAGGGAGACATGACGTCTGAATCACTCCGCCATGCAAGCCCGGTCAGAACCCTAGCGCGTCCCCGCAGGCGTCGCGTGTGGCTGTTTCGTGTGGTCGCGATCGGCCTGTCCTTGTTCTCCCTGGTCGTTCTGGAAATCGGCTTGCAGGTCCTGGACTTTGGTTACGACACGCGACTGGTCGTTCCCGTCACCGGCGCCGCGGCCCAGGGCACTCACCGCTTGAATCCCCACGCCGACAGAGCGTATTTCGGGGCATTGGACGTCGTAGGGCCGGAGCCTCGGCCGTTTCAGTTGCCGAAGCCGAGAGGGCTGTATCGCATCCTGGTCGTCGGCGGCTCCACGGTGGCGGGGTTTCCGTATCCGTTCGAACTGGCCATGCCTCGCCAATTGGAGATCGTGCTCCAGCAGCAATCGCCCGACCGGCCGTTGGAGGTTTTGAACGCGGGGATGACGGCGATCAACACGCACAGCGAAGTGGACATCGTGCGGCAGGGCTTGGCGTGTGAGCCTGATTTGATCGTCGTCCACTCGGGACACAACGAGTTCTACGGGCTGGGCGGCGAGGCCTCCACCGCCAGCGGTTTTGCGCCCCGCCTCTATCCGCTGCTCGAGACTTTGCGGCGGCGGCGGTTGTTTCAGCTTGGCGAATCCTGCGTTCGCCGTCCTCGGAAAGTCAACCTGCAGGAAGCCCTGCCCGCCGACATCGCGATCCCGTTGGACGGTCCCGTGGTCGCCCGCGCTTGCGAGTCCTACGAGGCAAATCTCCGCAGAATGGCGGCGTTGGCGGCCCAAGCCGGAATTCCCATCCTGCTGACGACCGTCCCCAGCAACCTTCACGACCAGAGTCCGATGCACTCGCTTGTCCGGCGCGACCTTGCCGAGGGGCAACAGCAGGAGCAAGCCGAACGGCAGAAGGCCGCCGCCCGGCATTTCTCGTACGGGGAATTCGACGCGGCGCTGGCGGCACTGAAGGCGGCCCGCCAACTCGACCCGGCCAGCGCGATCCTGGCCTACCGCGAGGCGCAGTGCCTGGAGATGTTGGGGCAGCGTCGCGACGCAGCCGACGCCTACCTGTTGGCTGCGGATTTGGATGGCTGCCGGTTTCGAGCGCCCAGTGCCTTCCGGGCGACGGTTCGACGCGTCGCGTCCGCAGGCCCCCAAGCGGTCCTGTTCTGCGACGTTGCGGGCCGTCTGGGCGCGCAGTCCAGGCGACTCGTGCCGGGCGAGGACTTCTTCCTGGAACACGTACACTACAACCTGGAGGGAAATTGGCGCGTCGCCTTGATCCTGGGGCGGTTCATCCACGAACAAATCTTGCGCGCCGAGTGGCAATCGGCGCGCGTCCCGCAGGCGGAACGCCGAGACGCGTTGCTGGGGATCACACGCCTGGACCATTTGGCGGCGGACACCTTTGCCTTGATGGCCGTGCAGGCCTGGCCGCTGAAGCTCGCGCCGGACAGCGCGGTCCAGATCGAACGGCTCAAGGCACGGCTGCGGCAGGACTATGCGCAGCTTCCGCCGTTGGACCGAGAAATCTTCGCCGGTTTGAGCCTGGACGACATCCAACAGGACCTGCTGGCCAGCATGGGCAACGGCTATCGGGCCGCGGGCCGGGAGGACCTGGCCCAAGAGATGTTTCGCCTGCACCGGCAACGGCGGCCCTGGGAGTCCCAAAACCCGAAGCTCGAAATGCGAAACTCGAAATAGATGCGAGATCCGAGATCCGAGATTTGAAATTTGGGATCTGGGATCTGAGATCTGAGATCTGAGATTTGAAATTTGAGATTTGAGATCCGAGATCCGAGATTGGAAATTTGAGATCTGAGATCTGAAATTTGAGATTTGAGATCTGAAATTTGAAATCTCAAATCTGAGATCCGAAATCCGAATGGCCGAAACGGCGGAGTGTTGCGTGGGATAGCGCGCATGCTCGGCGCCGAGGCTGCA
>CAZAQY010000022.1:0-1415 GCA_964486845.1 uncultured Pirellulaceae bacterium | reverse complement strand
CCGAAACGGCGGAGTGTTGCGTGGGATAGCGCGCATGCTCGGCGCCGAGGCTGCAGCAGGATCAATACAAGCGAGCGTCGAGGCGGGTGTCGTTTCGGATTCTGCTATTCGGATTCCGAATTTGTTTCGGATTTCGTGCTTCGGATTTCGAATTTCAACGGCTCGCGTTGTGACTCGACTGCCGCGCCAGCGGCCTCGATTTCTTGGCGTACTGCAAGCCGTCGCGCAGAAGCATCACCTGGGTGCCTCCGGCGCCAGCACTGGCGCGGGCTGCGGGGACAGCTTGGCGGAGGGCGTGGCGTCGGCCTTCAGGTCGCCCAGCGCGTATTGAATGCCGTCCAGGTAGAACTTCAGCAGCGTTTTGTCCCGGAAGATGTGCCCGCCGTGCCCCAGCGAGCAATAAAACGTGCGGCCTTTTCCCACTTCCTGGATCCAGGCGATCGGATTGTCCTTGTCCGCACGGCCCACCTCGGTGTCCTTGGCGGTCATCTTGCCCAGGTCCATGCTGAGCAGCACGCGCAGTCTCTCGCGCGAGTAGGGTTCCCGCATCTTGTACATTTCTTCGTTGATCCAAAACCCCTGGCCGCCGAACGCGGCCAGCAGCGGGTGCTGGGGATCGTCCAACCGGACGGCGCAGCGGCCCCAGGGATGGCCGGCGAACAGGGCGCCCATCATCGCTGCCCCTTCCGGCCAGTTGTAGAAATTGTCGGTGGACGAGTGGACGCCCACGATGCCCTTGCCGCCTTTCACAAAGTCCAGCAGCGCTTCGCGGTGTTTCGGGTTCTCGAACTTCAGCGCGGTGGTGTTGTTGAAGACGATGGCGTCGAACGGGGCCAGCGACGGCGGCTCGAACACCGCCATGTCGTCGCTTTCCACCGTCGAAAAGGCTCCCGTCTTCTGGCCCATCAGTTCAAACGCCTTGTTACCCCAGAGGATGCCGTCCGTGTGTCGAAAACCTTCGCAACGATAAAACAGCAACACCTTGCGCGGCTTGGCCGGCTGGGCCGTGGCTTTCTCAGGCAAGACATCTTTGATCTTCTGGATATCACCTTCGGACAAAGCCCGATCGGCCGCCGGTACTCGATGGCAAGCGGCGCACAGGAGCAACGTGGCGGAGAGCAACAGGGCCAGACGCGGGAAGTGACTCGAAACGAGCATGGCGTTCTCCTTGTTTCGACGGGGAGTGGGTGAGGATAGGAAAGTCAGGCAGAATTCAATAGAGCACGAGGCCCCGTCACGTGCAAGCAGAGGCGCACCGCGGACAGCGGTGTTCGTGTGTCCCGCGCAAGAGACGGGCCTGGCAGTTCAGGGCGACGCTCGGCCAGTCCAGAAACAGGAAAAGGCAGCTAACAGAAAAACTGGCTCGTCAGCAGAATTTGTGGGTCACGCGGCGAGAGAAGCAATGTTGAAGCGGA
>CAZAQY010000021.1:0-57454 GCA_964486845.1 uncultured Pirellulaceae bacterium | reverse complement strand
TAGCCACTGGCCTTCGCGATCGCGAGGGTGGTCGCGGAATCAAGACCGCCGCTCAGGAGTACAACTGCACCGGGCATCGTCCAACTTCTTTGCACAAAAAGCACGCTTGACGACGGGCGTTCGGAGCAACTGCTGCCCGACGTCTCGCTGCGATTCATAGGATTACACCGATTCCTTCGGACGAGTCAAGCCACAGCTGCTAGCACGAAACGGTAATTCAACGGTTTTTCTCGCCGTTTTCCACGTCACGCCCTTGATTGGCACGCGCGGGCCGTTTGGAGCGTGTAGGCCGAAGACACGCCTCGATGCCCCACGACGCTCGTCCCCGGCTGTGCGATCCGTGCTACAATTCGCATCCGGCAGGGTGTTGGACGGCTCTTCCGCAGCCGCAAAAACGCTCCGACAGGGAACGAGCGACAAGGAACGAGGGGTTTCATGAACATTCAGTTGGCCGTCACGCCGTCGGGTCGGATTGTCGCCGTCGAGCCAACCCAAGACGCAGGCGATCTGGCGGGCGTGCCGCCGGATGCGGTTTCCGACCAGCGACTGGAGAAGCGGATCGCTCAGCAGTTTGCATCCAGCCAGGCCGCAGGGCTGTTTGCTTTGGCCACCGAGCGGATGGACAGGCCGCCACACCCGTCCTTCGCCTACTGGCGGGATTTCGCCGCGCGGTACCTGACGCAACTCTGTCATACGCCGGAGGTCATCGGCGCCGCGATCGAAGCGATTCCGCCGCCGGCGCCGGCGGAACTGGGCGCGATGCGCTTGAACGTGCCGCCGTTGCAGGGCGCGGAATATCTCACGGAAACCGTTCTGGCCGACATCTGGACGGACCTGGACGCTTGGGTCCGGCGCGAGGCGGCGGGCCACGCCGGTGGTCTGGCAGGGTTCTTGAAAGAGCGTGCCGCGCTGTGGCACCAGGTGGGGCGCGTGTGCTTTCACCTGGCCGAGAACCGCCGCGATCCGGACTATCCGTTCGCCTTCTTGGCCACCTACGCACCGGGTCTCGCAGCGGGAGCGCGCGTCCAGTACCAGCCGTTGAGCAAAGCGCTGCGCGAGTACGCCGGCGCCAAAGACAAGAAGACGCTCATCAAGCTGCTCTCGCCGGTCCAATTGGCGTCGGAGAAGAGCAAGCTCGCCAAGCAACTGGTCGAATCGGGCGATCTCTACCAGCCGCTGGCCTGGACGCCGCGCGAGGCTTACCGGTTCCTCAAAGATATCCCGGTGTTTGAGGAAAGCGGCGTGCTGGTGCGCATGCCCGACTGGTGGAAGAAGCGGCCCCGGCCGCGCGTGGGCGTGACGATCGGCGACCAGAAGCAGAAGAAGTTCGACGCCAACGCGATGTTGGATTTCCGAGTCCAACTGGCGTTGGGCGACCAGGAACTGACGGAAGCCGAATGGCGCGAACTGATGGCGGCCGACGAGGGGCTGGTGTTGCTGCGAGGGCAGTGGGTCGAGGTGGACCACGACAAGCTGAGCGAGGCGCTGGACCATTGGAAGAAGGTCGAGCGACTGGCCCAGGACGGGCTCTCGTTCGTGCAGGGCATGCGCCTGCTGGCCGGCGCGCCGATGGACCTGTCGGAACACGGCGGCGCCGATATGCAGCAGGAGTGGTCGTTCGTCCACGCCGGCCAATGGCTCGGCCAGGTGCTCGACGACTTGCGCAGCCCGGAACGTCTGGAGGAAGTCCGGCCCGGCGAGGAACTCAAGGCGACGCTGCGTCCGTACCAGGAAACGGGCGTCGGCTGGCTCTGGTTCCTTTCCGGCCTGGGGCTCGGCGCGTGCCTGGCCGACGACATGGGGCTCGGCAAGACGATCCAGGTGTTGGCCTTGCTGGCGGTGCTGAAAAAGAGGCCGGGCGTCAAGCCGTCGCTGCTGGTCGTGCCCGCGTCGCTGCTGGCCAACTGGAAATCCGAAATGCAACGCTTCACCCCGACGCTGCGCGGGGTGTTCGTACACCCTTCCGAGACGCCCAAAGACGAATTGGCGCGCATGGCCGAACAGCCGGACCGGGCACTGCAGGACGCCGACGTCGTGCTGACGACTTACGCCATGCTCCAGCGGCAAACGTGGTTGCTGGACGTCCCCTGGCAATTGGCCGTGATCGACGAGGCCCAGGCGATCAAGAATCCGGGGGCCGGGCAGACGAAAGCGGTCAAACGGCTGCAGGCCGAGGCGCGGATCGCGTTGACGGGCACGCCGGTCGAAAACCGGCTGTCGGACCTCTGGTCGCTGTTCGATTTTCTCTGTCCGGGCCTGCTCGGCTCGCAGAGCAAGTTCAAGGATTTCGTCAAGGTGCTCAACGCCCGCGAGCAGCAGCGCTACGCGCCGCTGCGGCGGCTGGTCCAGCCGTATATTCTGCGGCGTCTGAAGACGGACAAACGGATCATCGCCGATCTGCCCGACAAGACGGAGGTGCGCGCGTTCTGCGGCCTGGGCAAACGCCAGGCGGTGCTGTACGCCAAGCTGGTCGACGAGATGGCCCGCGCTTTGGAAACCCTGGACGGCATACAGCGCCGGGGCCTCGTGCTGGCTTACCTGATGCGGTTCAAGCAACTGTGCAACCACCCCAGCCAACTGTTGGGCGACGGGCAGTACCGCCCGGAGGACAGCGGCAAGTTCGCCCGGCTGGTGGAGATCTGCGAAGAGATCGCTTCGCGGCAGGAGAAAGCCCTGGTGTTCACGCAATTCCGCGAGATGACGGAGCCGCTAGCAGCTTTCCTGGCGGGAGTCTTCGGACGTGCCGGCCTGGTCCTGCACGGAACCACCGCCGTGGCCCGCCGGAAGAAGCTGGTCGACCAGTTCCAGCGAGATGACGGGCCTCCGTTCTTTGTGCTGTCGCTCAAGGCAGGCGGCACGGGACTGAACCTGACCCAGGCCTCGCACGTAATACACTTTGACCGCTGGTGGAACCCGGCGGTCGAGAACCAGGCGACCGACCGGGCGTTCCGGATCGGCCAGCACCGCAACGTGCTGGTCCACAAGTTCGTCTGCCGCGGCACGATCGAAGAGAGAATCGACTCGCTGATCGAAGAAAAAACGCAGCTGGCGACGGACGTCCTGGAGGGCGGGGCGGAAAAGGTGCTGACCGAGATGAGCAACGCGGAGCTGATCCGCCTGATTGCTCTCGACGTGGACCGGGCCTGTGTGTAACAATGGGCGAAAAGTAACCCGGCGCGGCCGGTTGAGTTCAGGCAAGGAGGAGATTTGACATGGCATGGTACGGATACGGCTGGCGGCCTTATGTCCCGGTGTCGACGCGCCGCGCGCAGGCTCGCCGGAAAATGGACGCGCTGCGCAAGAAGGGCGTCGACATCCAGCCCGTGGTGATCGAGGGCCGCAAGATCGCCAAAACGTTCTGGGGCGAAGCCTGGTGCGATCACCTGGAATCGTTCAGCGATTATGCAAACCGTCTGCCGCGCGGCCGCACGTATGTCCGCAACGGCTCGGTCTGCCACCTGGAAATCAAGCAAGGGGAAATCCTGGCCAAGGTGTCCGGGTCGGAACTGTACAACCTGCACATCCAGATCGAGACGCTGCCGGCGAAGAAGTGGAGCGCCATCAAAGAGCGCTGCGCCGGTCAGGTCGGCTCGCTGCTGGAACTGCTGCAGGGCAAGCTGTCCGATCACGTGATGCAGGTCGTCACGGACCGCAACGAGGGCCTGTTTCCGCTGCCCGGCGAGATCTCGCTGAAGTGCAGCTGCCCGGACTGGGCCGTCATGTGCAAGCACGTCGCGGCGGTGCTGTACGGCGTCGGCGCCCGTCTCGATGAAAAACCCGAACTGCTGTTCAAGTTGCGGGGCGTCGATCACGAGGAACTGATTGCCGCCGACGCCGAAGCGGCCGTGTCGGCAGCCACCTCGCGAGGCACGTCCAAGCGGCTTGAGGGCGAAGAACTGTCGGACGTGTTCGGCATCGACTTGGACACGTCCGCGGCCGCGGCGGCCAGCGCACCTGACAAGAAGGGTTCAACAACAGCGACGGAGACGCGCCGGACCAAGGCCGCGAAGAAGACGACAGCCAACGGCCGTGTGAAGAAGCCGGCAAAGCCGGCGAGAAGAAAAACGGCCGTCAAGACGATCGCCAAGTGAGCGCCGGCGGACACGCAGACTGTCAGAAGCCCGGCTTTTTCAAAAAAAGCCGGGCTTCTTCTTGCCGAGGTTTATGGCGAAACCACAGTACCCAGCGGGCGAGCTTTGAAGTACAACAGACAGACACCCGCTCACCCTTCAACATCCAGGAGACCTCCCATGTCCGTCACCCGCCGTCAATTCGTTCGTCAATCGGCCACCCTGGCCGCCGCTGCCATCGGGTTGCCGATGGTCGCCAGTTCGCGCGTTTTGGGGGCCAACGAGGAAATCCGTATGGCCATCGTCGGCTGCGGTGGCCGCGGTGGGGCGCATCGCGACGCCTTCGGCGGACAGCCCGGGGTGCGCATCACGGCGGTTTGCGATCCCGACCGGCAGAGGCTGGCGTCGTTCGCCAAGGGCATCGAGGCGAAGTTCGGCAACCGGCCCGCCGAGGTGGTCGACGTCCGGCAACTGATGGACCGCAAGGACTTCGACGTGATCTCGGTGGCCACGATGCAGTACTGGCACTCGTTGCCCACCATCTGGGCCTGCGAAACCGGCCGCCACGTGTACGTCGAAAAGCCGCTGGCCCATTTCATCTGGGAGGGCCGGCAAATGGTCAACGCGGCCCGCAAGTACAACCGCCTGGTGCAGGTCGGCACACAGGCCCGTTCGCGGGGTACGGACCGGCAGGTGATCGACTACATCCGTTCGGGACAGCTGGGCAAGATCCAGTACATCGTCTGCTTTGCCAACAAGGCGCGGACCCCGATCGGCAAACGCAGCGAACCGCTGCCGATCCCCGAAACGCTGGATTACGAATTGTGGTGCGGTCCGGCCCGCAAGGAGCCGATCTACCGCGATCGCATCCAGTACGATTGCAGCTTCACCTGGAACATGGGCGACGGCGAATCGTGCAACCAAGGCGTCCACGAGGTGGATGTCGCCCGCTGGCTGCTGGGCGAAACGACCTTACCGCGGCGCGTGATGAGCGTGGGTGGCCGCTTCGTGTTCAACGATGCGGGCGACGTGCCGAACACGCAGATCATGTACTACGACTACCCGTCGGCGCCGATCCTGTACGAAGTACACAACATGCGGGCCGGCAAGGACACCAAGACCATGCCGTCGTACCGTGGCCGAGGCGTGGACACCTGTGTACAATGCGAAGGCGGCTACGTCATGATGCACGCCGGCCTGGTCTACGACAACCAAGGCAAAGAGATCAAGAAGTTCAGCGGCGGGGAGGACCACTTCGGCAACTTCATCCGCGCGTTGCGCAGCGGCAAACGCGAGGACCTGAATGCCGAGGTGCTGGAGGGCCACCTGTCCACCAACATCTGCCACGCGGGCAATATCTCCTACCGTCTGGGCCAGCGAGCCTCGGCCGCCGACATCCGCGCCCAGATCGGCGACCTGCCGGTGTTCCAGGAGATGTTCGACCGCTATCTGGTGCACCTCAAAGCGCACGACGTCGATCCGGGCGAATCGACCCTCGGCCCCTGGCTCCAGTGCGACACGGCCAACGAGTGCATCCAGGACAATGCGCAGGCCAACGAGTTGGTCAAAGGGTTCTACCGCAAGCCGTTCGAGGTGCCGGAGGTCAAGGTCTAGGATCACGACCATGAAGATCTCCTTCACGCCGGTGATTTACGAACATGCCGCCCGGTTCGTCGGGCGGTCGCCGTGGGACGTTTCGCGCGATCCCGAACTGCTGTTTCAGGGACACCGCCTGGCGTACCTGGAATACCATCACCAGGTGATTTGTGTCGGGATCGACATCTACAACCTGGAAGCCGAGGCTTACGGAGCGCAAGTCGAGAACATGGGCCAGGACGCCATTCCGGCGATCCACCAACCGTTGCTGTCGTCGCTGGACGAGGGCCTCACCTTGAAACCGTTCGACCCGCAGCGCGACGGTCGGATCGCGATGGCGTTGGCCGTGGGCCGGCGGCTGAAACGCGAGTTCCCCGGCGCCGATGTGCGACTGCCGGTGGCCGGGCCGTTCTCCATCGCCTTCAATCTCCGCGGCATCAACGACCTGTGCCTGGACGCCGCGCTGCGGCCCGATGATACGGCCCGCGTGCTGATGCGTCTGGCGGAGAACCAGGCGGTGCTGTGCCGAGCCGTGGCGGCGGCCGGGTTGGACGTGGCCTTCTTTGAATCCGCGGCCGCGCCGCCGCTGCTCTCGCCGCGCCAGTTCCACGAGATCGAGATGCCCGCGCTGCGGCGGATCCTGGAAATCGCCGCCGACTGCACCGGTCATCCCGTTCCGTGCATCATGGGCGGCAACACCTTTCCGGTGATCGACGACATCCTCTCGACCGGCACGAATTACGTTGCCTGCAACGTGGAAACCGATCAAGCCGCCTTTGTCGAAAGCGTGTCGAGAACGCATCCTCATGTCAAGATTCGCGTGAACCTCGACCCCGGCGTCGTCGCCTGTCACGAACCGGAGCAGATCTACCGAGGCATCGACCGCGTGCTGGAAATCGCCGGCGGCCGCCCCCAATGCGTCATGGGCACCGGCGCCCTGCCGCTGGAAACCCCGCCAGAGAACATGCGCTTGATCCGGCAGTACGTCGAGGCGGACGAATAAGGTACCGTCCCGGCGGGAAAGGAGGTCGCGCAGAGCTACGGTCCGACGTTCAGCAGTCGGGCTTCGGCCGGATCGTTTTGCCAAGTGAACTTGGCGGCGAACTCGGCGGGCGTGTAGCTCGCTTGTTGGCCCGACTCGGTCAACACGGCGTACACCAGGCTGTCCTCGATTTTGTCCGAGCCCTTCCTACGTGCCGCGGAACAATCGCTTGCCGTTCGGCAGCCAGACCGTCTGGCCTTGGACCGTCAGCAGTCGCGGTCGCCCTGAGGCGTCCAGGCAACGGCCGCGATTTCCCCCGCCTTCGCCTCGATCTGCCGCGCCAGTTCGCAGCTCTCGACGTCCCAAATGCGCACCAAGCGGCCGTCATACGCCGCGGCAATCTGCTTGCCGTCCGGCGACCAGGCGGCAGTGCCCAACGGCAGTTCGCCGGTCGTGATGGCCCGATCCGCCTTGAGCGTGGCAGCGTCGTAGACCTGGATCTTGTTCCCCACCACCGCGAAAGCGTGCCCGAATCCAGGGCGATCGTCTTGTCCAGGGAGGCCCCCCCTAACATATTTCATTTGTGGGAAATGTCGAGCAGACGATGCCTGGGATTAGAATTGCGGCATCCCCTCCTGTCGGAGTAAGACCGCTTGACGGATCAGGGCCACCATCTCCGGCGTCCAGCGAACGCCCAGGTCCCCGCCGTCCGCGGCCTTGCGCAGGCAGGGACTCGTCGGCAGCAGCCGGTAATCGAGGTTCTTCCGGTCGGCGAATTGAGGATCAGCGCTGAAACAGCCGGGGCCCGGTTTGGCAAAATCCACGCATTTGCCCGAGATGTCACAATGCTGGATCTTGCAGCCCGCCTGTGTGGCCTTCAAATCGCCGCAGATGATCGAGTCGGACATGCTCGCGCCCTCGCTGTACAACGTGACCCGCCCTATCACGATGCACTTCGAGAATTGGCCGGGGCAACGGACCTCCGCACCCGTGCCGGCGACGAGCACATTGTCGATTTCCATGGCTGCCGTTCCGCTCAGATCCAAGCCGTGCAGGACGATTGAATTACGGATGGCGCAGGGACCGTTTCTGGCGATCAGGGGGTACTCGGTGGCGCAGAACGCCGTATCCATTTCGACTCCCGCATGGAACTCCGGACGCGTTCCCCGCCCGGCGAGAATGACTTGACGCACACGGCACCGCACCAGGGCCTGCAGGACGTTTCCCGCCGGTTCGGCGTGGACCAGGACCAGGTGCTCCAGTGTGACGCCGGCGGCGGCGACGGTCACCAGTTCACTGATCGTCCCCGCCGTTGCGCCGGATCGGATCTGAGGCCAGAATCCCTCGCCGCCGCGGAGCACCAGGCCGGGGCGGTTGGCCGGGATCGACACTTTTTCATAGAACGGTCCGTTGGCGCGGATCTCGATGATGCTTTTCGGCGGCGCCGCAGTAATCGCCTCTTGAATGCTCCGGTAATCGCCTTTGCCGTCCGTGCTGACGACCAGCCGCTTGCCCAAGTCGGCCACGGCCTGCGCCAACTCGGCGAAGGAGGGCCGACGTTGCGTGTCGGTGACGGCCGGGCTGCCCGCGTGCTCGCTGCGGAGCTTGTCGACCATCGGTTTGAGCGCGAACAGGTCGCCAAGCTTGAACTGCTTGACGGCCTCGGCGAACAGTTTTTCCGCCCCCGCGTCGGCGATCCGGCTCTGGGCGATCTTCTGCAGGGCCGCGAATCTCCCCTGATTCGCCGCCATCCAATCCGTCCGGCCATACTTGGCTTCGATCTGTGCCAGCAGCGAGTTGGCTTCGTCGAATTTGCCGCTTTCGATCATGCCTCGTGCCTGCACCCAAGCCGCCGCAGCCAGCGGTTCCAGGTAGGGCGCGACGGAAATGCCCGCCGCGGCGGCGTTGTCAAAGCACTTCTCTGCCGTCGTCACGTCTTTGCAGACCAGCATCAACAGGCCCGCCGCCAGCCAGTCCTCGCCGCTGTCCCGGCTTACCGCCTGCTGCAACAGCTTGCCGCAAGTCTTGTCATTCAACCGGGACCAGGGATGCGTCTCCGTCTTGCCGCCGGGCAGCGTGGCCTCGATGCCGGCGTCATTGGCGGCGGTCACCTCGCCGTTGGCACCGCGGAGCAGGAGGGCCATCTTGTCCAAGGGAGGGTCCGCCGCGGTCAGCTTGGCGATGATTTTTTCTTTCAAGCGGGCCAGCCGCTGCAGCTCGTCGCGACGCTGGGCCGCCCGCTTCTGGAGCGCCGGTTCGTCGAAGTTCAGGCCGTCGAGCGTGGCGGCCGCCTGCCGGAAATCCCAACTGGCCGCCAACGCTTCGACCGGCTTCAGGGCCTCGTCATAGCGGAGTTCCGCCGCGCTCGCCGGGCGCTCGACCTCCGGCGGCAGCACCGCCGGCTCCGGTTTGGCAACCTTGTCTGCCGCCTCCGCTGCGGGCGGCGGCGCGTTCACCCCGGTCGCCCGCTCCGCCTTGTCGATTTCTGCCAGCAGGGCGCGGGCCGGCTCGGCCGTTCCAGCCCAGCCGTGGACGTCCAGCACCCGCTGGACGGCCGCTCTCGCTTCGGAGAATTTCTGTTCGGCCAGCCATTGCTGAACTTGGGCTTGCGTGGACCGGTAGGCCGCCTGGGCCTGGGCGTCGATGCCTTGCACCGCGAAGGACACTCGCTCCTTCATCGCCGTGTCGGGAAATCGCTGCACCAGCGCTTGCAGTTCGGCCGCTGCGGCGCCGTACCGGCCTTCGGCCAGAAGCTTTTTGGCTTGGCTGTCTGCGACATCCCAGGCGGCCTGCCAAGCGTCAGCGGCGGTCGGCGGCGCCGGCGAGGGCGGCGGCGGGGTTGGGGAAGGCGGTTGGGCCGGCGACGATGGCGATTCGCTCTTCGGGGCGGGCGGCGGGGACGGTGTCGAAGGATGCTCCGGCGTCTCGGTGGCGGCCGGAGCGGGTTGTGGCTGCCCGCCGTCCTCCTGCGCGCCGTCCTCGCCTGGCGCGGCATCGGCCTCCGCCGAGGCGACCGGTTCGAGCGTCTCACCCGCCGCCTTCCGCCGCTGCACGGTGACGATCGCGACGACCAGCAACAGGGCCACGACCAGCAAACCCACGGCAGCCCCGATGATCAGACCCAGCGGCAGCGCCGCCGCCCGTTCCTCCTCCGCGGGTGATTTCGGCTTGGAGCGGACGCCCGACTTCTGCCCTCGCGGCTTGTGCTTTCTGCCGCCTTCGCCGACCCGGATCGCGAATGTCTCCTGCGTGCTCCCCGCGGTGGTCGGCAGGGGCGTGGGCTCCAGGACCTGGGGCGGAGCCGTCCGGGCGGGCGCGGTGTCGACGGCCGGCTGGGGCCGGGGAGCTGAAACCGCTTGGCGGCCCGACGTGCACTCTTCCAACGCCGCAATCACCTCCGTCATCGACTGCGGGCGGTCCCGCGGATCCTTGGCTATCATCCTGCGGTAAACGGCGTCGAGTTCCTCCGGGACGTCGGTCCGGGCGGCTCGCAACGAGGGAATCGGGGCTCTCTGATGCGCCACCAGCAGCTGGACCAGCGTGTCCGCAGTATAGGGCGACTTGCCGGTCAACAGGCGGTACAGCGTACAGCCCAGCGAGTAAATGTCCGCACGGTGGTCCGCGCTACGCGCGCTTTCCGCCTGCTCCGGCGCCATATAGTCGCAGGTTCCCATCACCTGCCCGCTCTCCGTCAGCTGATCGCCGCTGTCATCCAGCATGGCGGCGGCGCCGGTGATGCGGGCCAGGCCCATGTCCAGAATCTTGACGGTCCCCGGCTTCTGGTGCAGCAGGGCCCGGCCCTTGGCCATCGCGGGCATGGATACATCCACCGTCGGCAATTCCGCCTGGTTTGGGGCCGGCTCGCCCGTGTCGGGCAGCCGGAAGTCGGTGACCAGGAGATTGGCGGGCTTGATGTCGCGGTGGATCACGCCGTTGTCGTGAGCGTATTGCAGCCCCCGCGCCGCCTGCTGCATGCAGTCGACGGCGTACGCTACCGGCAGGGGGCCGCAATGACTGACGATGCGGGCCATGTTCTGGCCGTCCACATATTCCATCACCAGATAGTGAATGCCCTCATGTTCGCCGGCATCGTAGGCCATGACGATATTGGGATGGATCAGCCGGGCGGCGGCTTTGGCCTCGCGATAAAACCGCTGCACCAGGCTCGGGGATTTCATGGCCGCGGCGGACAGGACCTTGAGGGCCACCAGCCGGTCCATCCGGCGGTGACGCGCCTTGACGACGATCCCCATGCCGCCCTGGCCCAGTTTGTCCAGAACGAGGTACTCGCCGATCACCAGGTTCTTGGCCTTGCCGTGCAGCACGTTGGTCGCCTGGAACCTTGTCAGCTTGCCGCCGTCCACGAGGGCCTGGGCAAGCTCCTTCGGAGCCTGCAACCGCTCTGCGGAGGGCGAACTCCGTTGAAAGGACGACACTTCTTCCGCCGACATCAGGCCGCACTCGGAAAGCTGGTCGACGAACTGCTGCAGCGTCAAAGAAACCGACATAACGCACTTCTCCCCAAGACAGGCCAGTATTGTAGTCCACCGAAGGGCCGAAGTGAAGCACCCCTGCACAAGGTCGGGCCGGCAGGCAAACGTCAGCTCGGCTTACTGCGGCGACCCGTCCGACGGCAACGAGTGAGGCAAGTTCCTTGCCCGCGCCGGCCCAACCGGAGGCTTCCGCCACGCCTTGTCCCCCGCGCGAGGCCCGCGGCTTGTCGCCGCTCGGTAGGTAAGCAGCACCCAGCTGCAACGGGGCACGCCGTCGCGGCCGATGCTGGCGGCGAAGGGCGTCAGAGCCCGAGCCACCGCCTTGGCCCGGCGATCGCCAAGGCCGCTGGCCCGGAACCATTCCACCAGGTCCCCCAACGAGCTGGCACTTGAACAGCCACACGGCAGCCTCTCCCGCGAACTCCCGCTGCAACAGATCGGCGTCAGCGACCCGCGCCGAACGGGGTTGACCGGCGACGAACGGTAAGTTTTGTGGTCGGGCACTTATTATTGCGAAACCTGTTGTCTAATCTTGGCGTCCCGGCGACAATGGGATGGCAAGGCAACCGATCGATCCCGGCCGTCGCTGGACGCCAGCGGCCTCGCGGAAACAGAAGGAGATCTCACGCATGAAACGGACGCCACTCGCCATCCTGCTGTTTGGGCTTCTGTTGTTGGTCGGACTCTGCTGGGCCGTGCATGGCGGCGAGCCGCCGAGACTCTTGTTTCTGGGCACGCAATTGCACGAGGCCAGGCCTGCGCCCGCGGCTCCGGCGTACGTCAGGAAGGAAACGTGGGACGAGAGCATGCGCGCGTCGCTGGAGGCCGCGTTCGGATCGACCGTCGAGAAGGATCTTGCCGCCGGCAGCAGCGGGTTCCGGCCGGAGATGGTCCGGCTCACCGCGGACGGGCAGCCGATGCGGCTGGAGTTTCGCGTCGCCGGGCTGCAGCGAGTGTACTTCGCTGCCCTGGGCCGCCCGGCAGAGAGCGGGTCGGCGCAGTTCCTCAGCCCACAGCTCTTCGACAAGCAGGGCAATCCTACCCTCCTGGAACTCGACGGCACGCTGGTCGAGGGCAAAGTCGACGCCCGTTCGGCCAGGGCCACGAAGTTGACGATCGACGGCACGACGCATCACGGATGGGCGCTCGCGCCGGGCGAAATCGGCTTCAAACTCGACGGCCGATACGAGCGTCTGGAAGTACACGTCCACTACTCGCCGGAAACGGGGCTGCCTCCGTATGCCGCCGTCGATTGCCAGCCGATCGTCGCCCGCGCGACCGAGTGCCGGCAGGTCCGAGAAGCGCTGTGGGACGCCGTGGCCCGCGACTTCCGCGATCGGCAATCGCAAATCGAGATGGAGTTGGAACGGCGTGAAGGGATTTGGAACGATTATTTGCCAGCCGGCAGCGCCGCCCCGAATGCTTTCTACCTCGCGCACGCGCGGCAGCGATTGGAATTGGCCCGCAGGACGCTGGAATTCGTCGAGCGGACGGCGCCCCGGCCGGAGATGGCTGCGGAGATCCAATCGCTCCAGCAGCGTCTCGATCGCGAAGCCTCAGATCCCGCTTCTTCGGCCGGTCGAGACCTTTTCGCTCGAGCGGTCGATCTCCGGCGGCGGATCATCTTCTCGCACCCCGCGCTGGATTTCGAGCGGCTGTTGGTCAGCAAGCGGCCGCCGCCGGTCCTGAGCGCTCCGGGGGACAACTACTTCGGCATGCACAACGGCACGGGGCCGGGGCTGGTCATCCTGGACGATTGGAAAGCCGACCGGCCGAAAGAGACCGTGCTGCTGGAAGGCAAATTGCCGGCGGGTTGTGCGATGCACGCCGACGTGTCGTTCGACGGCCGGCGGATCGTGTTTGCGTACGCCGATCACACCCCCCCCCGCGACCTGTGGCAATTCTTCCTGTACGAGATCAGCGTCGACGGGACGGGCCTGCGGCAGATCACCGGCCGGAATGACGACCCGCTGGCCGGGGCCTTCGGCAGGACGACCGTGCTGTGCGAGGACTACGATCCCTGCTACTTGCCCGACGGCGGCTTCGCCTTCATCTCGACGCGCAACCAGGGCGGCGTGCGCTGCCACAACGGCGACCGCTATTGCCCCACGTTTGTGCTCTTCCGTTGTGACGCCGACGGCTCGAACGTGCGCCAGATCTCGTTCAACGAGGCCAGCGAGTGGGATCCGGCGATGATGCCCGACGGCCGGATCATCTGGATGCGCTGGGACTACATCAACCGTCCGGTGATCCCGACGTTCGGATTCTGGCTCGCCCGGCCCGACGGCACGGCCGCCGTCCACCACTTCGGCAACTACACGCCGAATCCCTGCCGGATCTGCCAGCCCAGGCCCATTCCCGGATCGCACAAGATCGTAGCCACGGCCGCCGGCCACCACACAACCCATAACGGATCGCTGCTGATCATCGACCGGGAGATCGCCGAGGACGGACTGGACGCCATCACACGGCTGACACCGGAGGCGACCTTCCCGGAATCGGAAGCCCATTCGCCGGTCAGTTTCGGCAGTCCGTATCCGTTGAGCGAAGACCTGTTCCTGGCCGAGTTCTGCCCCGATCCGTTCCCCGCGTCCATGGCGCAATATCCGCGCCACGACGCCTACGGAATCTACCTGGTCGACACGCTGGGTGGGCGGGAGTTGATTTATCGCGATCCGGAGATCTCCTGCTTCGAGCCGATGCCCGTCCGGCCGCGGCTGATGCCGCCGGTGCTGCCGTCGCTGGCGGCGGAGGGACCGATGCAAGCCACGGGGGTCTTCTACCTTCAGGACGTGTATCGGAGCACGCAGGACATTCCCCGCGGCACGATCAAGCGGTTGCGCGTGAACGAACTCATCCCCCAACCCACCCAGCGAGTGCCGTATTCCAGCCGCGTGAATTTTGAGGTGCTCAAGCGAGTCGCCGGCACCGTGCCCGTCGACGAAAGCGGCTCCGTGGCGTTCGAGGCCCCGGCCTGCGTGCCGCTGCAGTTCCAGGCCCTGGATGAAAACGGCATGGCCGTGATGACGATGCGGTCGTCCACCTATTTGATGCCGGGCGAGCACGCGGGTTGCGTCGGCTGCCACGAACCCCGCACCTCCAGTCCCCTGATTCAGAACTCGCCGCCCGCCGGAGCGGAGATCCTGACGTTGGAGCCGCCGTCCGGCCCGCAGTATCCCGGCGGCCTCAGCTTCGCCAAGACCGTCCAGCCGGTGCTCGACCGCTATTGCATCGACTGCCACGGTTTGAAAGAGACGGCGGGGAAGATCGAACTGCTCGGCACGATCGACGCCACCGGCGAGAACGTGGCCAGCACCTATCACCGTTTGCTTCCCAGCACGGCTTACGCCTCGCTCGCTATGGACGGCCGCTTGGTGAAGATCGCCCAGTATGGCGGTGAAACCTGGTACAGCCAGCCGAAAGACTATTTCGCCCACGGCGGTGCGCTGGGCCCACTGCTGCTGAAGCCCCACGAGGGCGTCGATCTGAGCCTGGATTCCGCGAGCCGCCAGCGGATCATCGACTGGCTCGACCTGAACGCCCAATTCTACGGCACGTACTCTTGGAACAAGGACGAGTGGCGACAGCCGGACCCGGAGGGCGAGAAGCGGCTTCGCGAGCACATCCGCCAGGCATTCGGCGATGCCTTGGCCGCGCAACCGTTTGCCGCGCTGGTCAACGTCGCGTTGCCCGACGAAAGCCGCATCCTGAAAGCGCCGCTGTCCCTGTCGGCCGGCGGCTGGGGCCAAATCGAACGCGGGGGCTGGAAGAGCACCGACGACCCTGGCTACCAAAAAATGCGTCAACTCGTCCAAGCGGCCATCCAGCCCTTGCCCTACCACGACCTCGCCGGCACCTGTGGCCGCGACAAAGACTGCAGATGCCTGAGCTGCTGGGTGCGTCAAATGCAGGAAGCCCGACATAGGCGAATCGCCGCTGCGAGGTAGGCTCGCGCAGAACGGAATTCATTCCGTTCCGATTTGGAGCACGGAACTCTTGACAAGATCAAATGAGGCGAGGAGTCTGCAGGCAGTGAACATCGAAATTGAACGCGAGGAAGATGGCCGATGGATCGCCGAAGTACCGGATCTGCCGGGCGTGATGGTGTACGGCCGAAGTCGAGAAGAAGCGATCACCAGGGTCAAGGCTTTGGCCTTGCGAGTGCTGGCCGATCAGCTCGAACACGGGGAAAGTATCCCGGAACTTCGGGAGATCTTCGCGGTGCCCGCATGAGTCAATGGCCGTCAACGAGAGCACGATCGGTCCTGGCCGCTCTGTTACGGATCGGCTGGACGATCAAACGTCAATCCCGTACGTCGCACCGCGTTCTATCTCGTCCCGGCTGGGCAGATTTCACCTTAACACTCGAAGCTGGAGCGTCAATTCCTCCGCATGTGCGATCTGGTCGCAACGGAGCCGGAGGAGCCGATTACGCCCGAGGCATCCGCATCCACGACCGCCCCCAACTCGTCGGCCGGCGGGGCGATCGACGGCGACCGGTTTGCGATCAAGCCTGGCACATTCTGGAGAGGAGCCGGCGAGGCCAAGACCTGGTGGAGGCAACTCAGCTTTGCTGAACCGCGCCCCGTGGGAGCCGCCCTCCAGGTGCATGGCGACCAGCCGAGCGTTCTCTCCAACGCCCCCAGCCGCTATCGTTGGCAGCGGCAACACACTGGAATGGTGCCAGCAGCCGCGAGAGCCGTGGCGAGGCATCCAGGAGATGCTCCAGCACCGCAACCTCCCCATCTGGGCGGCCTGCGGCGGCGCACAAGCGTTGGCGATCCTTCAGGAGACGGGCGTTGACGTAACTTGCATTTTTTGGACTGCATGCGGCTTGCCGTCGCATTCTCTGCCGCATCGGGTTTCCTTATTCTCAGGGCCGATGGCCGCGGCAGAACGGCAGTCGGCCAGACTACGATAGAGGAAGCAGACCTGCAACGGTTCTTCCGATCAACGCCACCCACGGTTCACCAGATGTTCAGCTTTCTGAAAAATCGGATCGACGATTCGCGGTTTGTGGCTTGGGTGGGCGCGACCTGTGCGCGATGGGCATATCCCGTTTCTTGCTTGGGTGACTTTCACCTGAGTGCGCAACGGCCACACCTGAGCGCGCAACGGCAGCCCACCAGACTGCGGCGGCGAGCCCAGCTAAGCGGTTTGCGTCGGGGGCGGAAAGTGCCAGGCTGTCGTTCCAAGCACACGGAAACTTGTTACATACTGCGCTGGCCAAGTTGTGGTACTGCTACGTGGGAGAAAGCACGCGTCCTTATGACCGTCACATAATGCACGTACCCGATGGTGGTAGAATTGCCGGAAACGATTGCAGCCCAAAAGCTTGTTTGCTACGCTAGCCGTTGTAGTTGATGAGTGGATATTTGATCTGAAGGGGCTGAGCCGCGTGGGACGGCGCCCCGAGAAATTCAAGTTCGCTGCGTGGAGTGTGGGAAATGAACTCGATCCTCCTAGAATCGTTGAATGATGCCACCAAAACGCCGTGGAAGGCATTCGCGTTCGGCAGCGGTGTCTTTGCCGTTGTTCTGCCAGTCGCTTGGATCGTTTCCGGGGACTACTTGGATGAAGTATGGCTTCAGCAACTTTGGCTTGTGCTTCTTGTGGGCCTTTCCCTCGCTGGGTTTTCTGCCAGATTGAACCCGGCATCATGGCGCCGATGGCTCAGCCGGGTTGTAATGATTGCATTCGTAATCGTCGGCGTTTGCGCCATTTCCACCGTTGGGCCACTGCTTGCTGAAACAAACCACCTCGTGATGATGCTCGTGATAGGGGCCGGCGTCGTTACGATCCTTTATCACGCCGTTTTGGGAGCCGTTGCCCTCGTGGTCTCGGGCGCACATGTGTTCGTGAAGCGGTACCATTTGTCATCGTAGCAGCGAACAATCCGATGCACGCGAGGCGGCGGCGACGTCCTCGCAAGGGGCAACGTCACGGGCGCCGCCCGCGTGATCGGGAACGTTCGGGCAGTCCGGCGTCCGATTTCCCTCGGCTTCAACGGTGCCGCGGGTTGTGATATCCTGCAGGTGGTGGGCTTTCTTGGCAAAGACTTCCCGATGTGGTAGGCATGTTCCGGATCGAATTGACGCCCGAAGCGGCGGCAGACTTGCGGTCTTTCCGTCGGTACGACCAGGAGCAGATCGTTGCAGGGATGGAGGGACAGCCCCCGCATCAAGCCACCGACCCGTCGCGCAATCGCAAACGACTGCGTCCGAACCGGCTGGCGGAATGGGAGCTTCGAATCGGAGATTTTCGCGTTTTCTACGATATCGATTTCGACGAATCGCTAGTCAAGATCGAAGCGATTGGCTACAAGGATGGCAGTAGGCTATTTGTTCATGGCGAGGAGTACGAACTGTGAAGACCGTTGCCGTGCCGCCACAGGCGGTTGAAGTAAACGCACTGCTGGACCAAGCACGTGACGACGAACTTCTAGTGCGGACCGCCGACGGATCGGAATTTCTGCTTTCCGCCGTCGACGAATTTGATCAGGAGATCGCCCGCACCAGGCAAAACGCCAAGTTGATGGCGTTACTCGACGAACGCGCTAAGCAGTCCAAGACCATCCCCTTGGAGGACGTCAAACAACAGCTCGGCCTGACCGCGTGAGTGGCAGCGGGGCTGGCGAAATCGACAAGCAGCGTCGCACTCAGGTAAATGCTCCTTCGTGGTCCACGCGGAAGTTGGCCCCGTGAGTGCAGTGCCGGGGAGTTCAGAACGGAAAGTCCAATTCTACTTGTCGTTGCCGCTCGGCCAACTGGCTTTGGAGGTCGGCGGCTTTCGGGGTCAAGGGCGGGTGGGCGGCGGCGATTTGTTCCAGGGTTTCGGCGAGCTGCGCCGCCGCTACGGCGGAAAGTGAGTGGTCGCCGTCTGCGGCGCAGTAAGCGTCGAAGGCCATGTTGAGCGATTCGATCAGCTCGCGGCTGCCGTCGGCGGCTTTCAAGTCGCCGATCAATTCGGCCACCCGCATGGCGAAGCCCATCACCGGCCACGGCGATGACAAGCCCGCCTCGCGCAGCGCCTCTTCGTTGACGTACGAGGTCTTCCAAACGCCGGCATACGGGTCCTCGCCCGCCGCCTCGCGTTCCCGGCGTTCGGCCTCCATCTCCTCGTTGAACCGGCGGTAGTCTTCCTGCTGCTTTTCCCACTCCTCGCGCGTCACGCACAGCGAAAACGCGAACTCGTCGTCCAGGTCGAGCTGATGCCCGTCGAAACCGCAGAATGTCGGCCCGGCGCCCAAGCCGCCTTCGGCTTCCAGACGGCACAGCGGGCAGTCGGGATCGAGCGGGGGCCCGGTTCTGACCAGCGGCTTCCGCCGCCGTTCCTCTTCGATGATCGTCGCCGGCGGCATGGGATCGCCGCCGATCGAACCTTCCGCCAGCCACCACTGCGCGTGTTCGTGGAGCGCCTTGGTCAAAGCGTCTTCGCCGATCTCGGGCTCCGCGGCGATCCGATCCCAGGCGGCGCGGAGCAGTTCGCGGCAGAGATCGAAGTACATCACGACTTCGTGACGGCCCAGCGGTCCGTAGCGGTAGGCGAACGTGTCCCGGTCGAGTGGACGGGGACAGCGGGCCTCGTTCGACCACTGCAGTTCGCGGGCGTTCAACTCGTGCTCGACCCAATTGCGGCCGCGGTGCAGGAAGTGGCGCGGCGACTGGCCTTCCAAGTCCTCGCGCGGCGTCATGAGCCAGTCGGCATGAACGCGGATCGTCAGCGCGTGCCAGCGCGACATGGTCTCGCGTTGGGAATCCGTCGGTTTGCTGCCCCAGGGCAAATCGTCCCAGGAAAGGCGCTCCGCGGGCAACGGCTCGCGGCGGGCGATGTCCAGCGTCCGCCGCGCAAGCCCTTCGGCCAACGCCCGCCCAAACAAAACGCCGCGGACATCGAGCGGCTCGGCAGGCACCGGCAGCGGCAGCAGCGCGGGTTCTCCGTCGGCGACTGGCACGCACTGCCAGTCGGGCGGCAGGTTGATCCACACGACCGGAATCTCCGGATTCCAGGGACCCTCATCCCGCTGGAAAGCGGCCCGGTCCTCGGGCAATTCCGCCCCGCCCCCCGCGACAATCCGCAGGCACGCCAGGTCGAGTAACAGCCAGGGGCCGCTGGCCGGCACATCGTGGCACTCTGTCCAAGGCAAATCCTCCAACGCCACTTCCGTCTGATATCGCAGCCAGGCCCGCGCCAATTCGTCAAACGAGCGCGGATCGGCCGACAAGGCGCCTATCAAGGTCATCGTCGTCCAGGCATCTGCGGGGCACAGTTGCCGCAGGCCATCCCGATCGCGTATGATGACGGTCTCTTGAGCGGAATCGGACATCATGCGTGCGTCTTTCGATTCGAAGATTCGTGATCCTTGAGAGTGAAATAATTGTATTGATCTCACGCACGATTGACAGGGAGCGACACGCTCGTATAGCTTGACCATCGACGGCAAACGCTACGGCGAGTGGTTTGATTTGATCCTGGACGTCAGCGCGGAAGCTGCAAAGGAGTAGGACAGCATGATTGACAAGTCTGACAAGGTTGTGACCAAGGCCGCCGTTGTCCTGCTGGCCTGGCTGGTGTGCCTGAGCAGGACGCCGGTCGGCGAAAGCCGGGCCGACGATAGACCGATGTTGCGCGTGCCACCGGCGGATTTCCAGCCGGTGATTGACGGAAAGCTCGATGAACCGTGCTGGGCGGGTGCGGCAAAGACAGGTCCGCTGAAGACCCCTGGGGGAGCGCCGGCGAAATCGACAACCGAAGCGTTTTTTCTGTGCAGCGCCGACCATCTGTATGTCGGTGTAAGCTGTGCGACTGCGGAAAATGCCGCGACGGAGAAACCTGCGGAAGGAGCGGGAGTTGTCGAACTGCTGATCGACTCGAACGGCGACGGAAACTCGTACTACCTGATCCGGCTTGCGAACAAGAACAAAGGCGAAATCTTCTCTTGCTACAATGAACATGACCCGCCCTGGCAGGACCGGACTTGGCAACCGCAATTGCCGTCTGCGGTGGGAAACGCCGAGGGATCGTGGGTTGCTGAATTTGCACTCCCTCTGAGTGCGTTCAACAAGAACAAGACCCTGGCATCCGAGATCGGGTTCAACATCCGCCGCTTGGGCATCGCGGGAGGCGAGGTTCATTGCTGGTGCGGTGTGTCTGCAGACCCCGGTGACTGGGGAATGCTGACGGGCATTCCGGCGCGGGAAGATCTTCCGCCGCCCGAATACGGAGCGCGCGGCCTGAACCGGTTCTTTCGGCTTCCGAACAAGGCGGCTACATCATTTCTGGCCGAAGAGACCAAGCGGATCATCGAGTTGGGCCCTGGTTCCGCTCACCCTGGCACGACCGGGGAAGTGAAGCTGGAGTTGGAGGGGTTTCTGCTGATGGGCGATCCTCATGCGCGAGGCATCATCTGGGACCTCGCCGTGGACGAAGCGAAAGGGGAGCTGTACGTGCTGGCGGATACCAGACCCGTCAGGGGCGTGGCCGAAGTGCGGATCTTCGACCGGCAAGGCAGGTACTTGCGGACGATCATGCCGCTGAATCCCAATCTGGCTCCTGCGAGTGTTCGAGATCTGTGCGGACAGACAGCTCGGGAAATGGGGACCGAACTGGTCATCCCGAAGCTGTTCATGCCCTGGGGCGAGCCGTCCCCGTATGGCGACTGGTGGCATCATCCGCAGAAGATGGTGCTGGCCTCCAACGGCGACCTGATCATGTCCAACATTCACCGGGGGACGATCTGGAGGATCAGGCCGGATGGGAGCTTGCCGGTGGAGGGCTGGACCACGGTGTATCATCGTGGGCGGAACGAACCGTTCGAGAGCACCGTCTGGACCCAGGACATGTGGCACGCCCCCGATCTGAAGAACTACATGCCGTTTCATGCCCTTCGCTATCCTTACTTCTGTCTTGACGCCAGCGGCCTGCTGTTCGTCTCGGCAGGGCAGAGCACGCGCCCGACCAGGCAGTACGCTTACCACTTCGAAGTGGGCGAAGATGAGGTCACCTATCACGGGGAAACGATCGGCCGGGAGGAACGCGGGAAATTCGTCTGGAAGTGTCAGATCCACGCTGGTCCCAAGCTGCAGATGCACGATTCGTTCACGGGATTCGCGGAACCCAGCGGGCTGGCCCGCGACGGCGATCATCTGATCGTGGCGGATGCCGGGAACAACCGGCTGCAAGTCCTCGAAAGGGACGGCCACCCCGTGGCTTCGATCACGCACTATCAACACGAGGGACAGAAATACCCGCTGTACGGTCCGACCGCTTTGGCGATCGACCGCGAGAAATGCCTGTATGTACTCGTCGGCCCGGAACCGCGTCCAGCGGACCAGCGGATCGAACGGTCGCTGGCTTCGGTTCAACAGGATGTGCATGCCGCGGCGGTGAAGGAGCCGGACAAACCCCGGAAACTGATCAAGCTCAGGAGTTGGCAGCAGCCCGAACTGCTGGCCGTTTCCGGGCCGCTGGATCCGGACGTGCTGCAGATCGCCGTGGACACCGGCGTGTCGCCGCCGCTGGTCTGGGTGGCCAATGGCATCGGCTGGGGCAGCTTGCTGCAGTTGGCGGGGGACGATCTGGCGGCGAAAGCGAAATGGACAGACAGCGGCGAGACGCTCTCCTGTCCGCGGCAGAGCGGCGGCCAGCCGATCCTGAATATCGATCCGCAAACGGGCGATCTCTACGTCGAGGATGATTCCGACTACCGTCTGAAACAGTACGGAACGGTCTACCGGGTCGATCCGGAAGGAAACGTGCTGAAGAAGTGGTCGCCGCTATTCTTCAACGCCGACGGGTTGCGGGCCACCTCGCCGTGGTGGACGCTCGATTATGATCGCCATTTCCGTTATCCGGACGAGCCGCTGTTCATTGATTCCTTTTTCGGAAAAGACGATCGCGTCTACCGGTGGAAACTGGGGAAGGCCGGCGTGGAAATCTTGCGCTTCGACCGTGCGGGAAAACCGGTTCCCTTCCAGGCTACGGGGACGAACGCCTTGTCCGTCGATCCCACGATGCAAGTCAACTTCTGGCACGACGTGTATCACGGCATGGATGTCGATCGTCAAGGAAACATCTACTACGTTGCCAAAGTGGATGTCGATTCCAAGCAGCGGCCCGTCAGCGCCTACGACGCCCTGCGCCGCCAGGTGAACGTCTACGACGCGGATGGGAACCTGCAGAAGAAAGGGTTGCTCCGCCTGGATTGCGTGCGCGGCATCCAAGTTGACGAAGCAGGAAGTCTGTACGTGGTTCATCGTCCTGCCAACAGGCCGTGGGAAGATTATCTGGCGCTCTCCAAGTTTCCGCCGTCCGGGGGCGAGCCCCTGTGGTCGCGAATCTGGGACGGCTATTTCGGCTCGGCCCAAGTGGTCAGTCCGCCGTGCCATTGCACGGCGTTCCGGCTCCACCAGGCGCTGGACGAAAAGGGCTACTTGTACGCCGCGGGCAAGTACAGCGTGCAAGTGATCGCCTGCGAGACGGGAAAGCTGGTCGGCCAGTTCGGCAGCTACGGCAACATGGATTGCCAGGGCCGGGGCAGCAAGTTCCCCCACCCCGAACTTCCCTTCGGAACGATCTCCGCCCTGTCCGTCTGGAAGGACCGGCTGTTTGCCGTCGATGTGGTGAACCGGCGCATCGTCAAGTGCCGGATTGTCTATGAGCTTCGACGCCCAGCATCCACCGCCAGGCGACCGACTCGCTGACGTACTCGCCGAGGAAGTAGTTGGAGACAAAAGCGATCAGGATGCCGAAGACGATGTTGAACCGGAACATGCCCGCCAGCCGCCCGCGGAGCTGGGGCGGCGAAATCTCGGAGATGCACAGCGGCGAGGCCACGGTCGCGATTCCCACGCCCAAGCCGCCGGTGAACCGTGCGACCATGAAGAAGTACTTTTCGGGTGCGATGCCGGAAGCCACGGCCGAAACGAAATACAGGACGCCGATCCAGATCAGCGTTTTTCTGCGGCCATATCGTTCGGTCGGCCAACCGCCGAACAAGGCGCCGAGGACCGCTCCCCACAGCGCCGCGCTCATACACAGTCCGTGCATGACGCCGTCCAGACGCCACAGCGACTGGATCTTCTGTTCGGCCCCGGAGATCACGATCGTGTCGAACCCGAACAAAAAACCGGCCAGCGCCGCGGTAACGGCGCACGTCAACAAGTACCCGCGCTGGCTTGCCGGCAATGGTCGCTGGTTCATCCTCTCTCCCCGATCGGTTCGCGGAGCGTCCGCGTTCACGCTTTGGCCAAACAGCCTTCCAGATACGCCCTGGCCCGGTTGATTTCTTCGGTCACCGCCGCCGTGGTCTCCAGGATCGGGATGCCGCGGGGGACGGGGTGCATGAAGATCTCGGTGAAGCCCTGGTAGCGGATCTGCTTCAGCGCCCGCAGCAGGGGCGTGAAGTCCAGCGGACCGCGGCCGGGCATTTGCAGCAGTTCCTGGTCTTTGGGCAGCTTCGTCATACAGCCCATGCCGTGCTGCCAGCCTTGGAAATGGACCAAATGCTCGCCCAGTTCCGTGATCAGCTGCGCGATCAGGGATCCTTCTTGCGGCAGATGGTACGGGGCCAAGGCGATGCCCAGGTGCTTGGAGGGCGCGAATTCGGCAAAGTAACGGAGCGAATCGGGCTCGTTGATCAGCGAGTTGGCGTGGTTCTCGATGCCGATCGCCACGTCCAGTTCCTCGGCCAGCGCCACGTGGGGGCGGAGGTTCTCGACGAACGCCTTGACGCGGTCCCGGAGCGTCGCCCCCTCCGCGTTGCGCGCTCCCGTGACGATGACGCGGCCGCCCAGTTTCTTGAGGACGCGCATTTCGTCCTGCAGACCGTACGGCCCCAGGTCGTAGCGCGTGATCATGCCCAGCCCCACGCCGTGCTGGCGGAGCAGTTCAGCGAACCGATCCAAACCCATTTCCTCGGCCTGCTCGCGATGGTTGGCGTGCTTACGCGGCCAGATGTCGATGTGCGTCGCGCCCGTCTTTTTGACCTCCGGCAGCACTTCCGCCAGCGGCGCCGTGCCGTACATCGGCGAGGCCAGGATGTAGTTCAGCCGAAAACCGGGTGCGGGTTCGGCCCCCAGCAGATGGCGGCCGAAAGCCCCGGCCAGCGAAACCGTCGTCGCCGCTGTGAACTGGCGGCGGGTGATACGGGGCAGTGTCATGGTCGGTCCCCTCGTTATACTTCCCAATCCGCCACAGCGACAAGTCCCTCTTGTTTCGCGTTACGCCGGCAACTCGTACCCTTGCCGCGGTTCCCGCCGCAGCCACTTGTTCGCGTCTTCGTCACCCACGAACTGTTCGGCCTGCGGATCCCATTTCAGCGGCCGGCCCAACCGCATGGCGATGTTGCCGAGGTGACAGGTCGTGACGCTTTGGTGCTGGCTGACCACGTCCGAGATCGGCATTTGCCGCGACTGGATGCAATCGAAGAAATTGCCCATGTGATTGATGATCGAATCCAGCTTGCCCATCCGCTCCGGGCGGCTGAGATTGTCGAGGGCGTACAGCTTGAACTGGTCGCGCGGCAGCGGCTGCTGTTCCAAGTCCTCGACGGGCTTGCCGGAGATCGTGCCGCGATTGACAAAGATGCGGCCCTCGCTGCCGATGAACATCACGCCGTTGCGGCCGGTATCGCTGACCGTCATCACCACGCCGCCGGGGTACTTGTACTCGGCGTAGAAATCGACCGCCACGTTGTAGCCGTTGGGCACGTCCGGCAGCTTGGCCTGGCCGGAGATCTCGACGGGCAATTCGCCGATGCCCCACTGGGCGATGTCCAGGTGATGGGCGCCCCAGTCGGTCATCTGGCCGCCCGAGTATTCGTACCACCAGCGGAACGTGTAATGGCAGCGCTGCTCGATGTAGGGCACGGCCGGCGTTTGGCCTTGCCAGCGGTCCCAGTTCAGGTGCGGCGGCGGCTGGGACACGGCAAACGGCCCGCCGGTGACGTTCTTGCCCAAGATGACCTCGACCCGTTCCAGTCGGCCGATGCGGCCCTGGCGCACCATCTCGATGGCCAGCCGGAAGCGGTGGTCGCTGCGCTGCCACGAGCCGACTTGGACCACGCGGCCGGTCTCCTGCACGACCCGCTTGAGCAGCTTGCCCTCGTCCACGGTCAGCGTCAGCGGCTTTTCCACATACACGTCCTTGCCGGCTCGGCAGGCGTCGATGACCATTGCCGTGTGCCAGTGGTCCGGCGCGCCGATGGTGATCGCGTCCAGATCCTTGCGCTCCAGCATGCGGCGGTGATCGTCGTACAGGTCGGCCTTGCCGCCGAACTGCTCGCGGGCCTTCTCGGCCATCTGCCGATCGACGTCACAGATCGCCACGATATCCCCGTGAGCCTGCGCCTTGTCGGCGATCACCGAGCCTTGATAACGCATGCCGATCGCCCCGATGCGTGCCCGGTCGTTGGCCGAACGCGGGGCATCCGCGGCCGTGACGGCACCAGTCAAAAAGTACGGGACGGCGGCGCCGGCCAGGATCGCGGCGGACGAATCGCGGAAAAAGCGGCGGCGGGTCATGGACGATTTCGGCATCTAAGGTTCCTTAACGCACAGAAAAAAGGGGGGGCAGCAGTCTCGTTTGCCGAGAAATTTGCGCATGCGCGCCGAATCCTTTCGGCGTGCGGCTAGCCCATTTTCTGCGCCATCCGTTGCCTTCTGTCAAGAGGGCTGCCGCCGCTTGGCAGAATCCCTGCAACTACCGCGACATCAGCGCCGGCGGGCTGCTCAGTCCCAGCGATCCAAAGACGAACGAAACCGGCGCGCCAATGTGTCCTGTGACACGCACGAAGCGTGCTTCGGAGCCGCGATCAACGATCTTGTTCCTGGGCCGGCCGATGACTTCGACCGAGCGGTCTACGCGGACAGCCAACTGCGAATGATCGTGCGGGCCGTTTCCAGGGCTGCGGGCAGTTTTTCCGGATGTTTGCCGCCGGCTTGGGCCATGTCGGCTTTGCCGCCTCCTCCGCCGCCGACGACCGGGGCGACATCGCGGACCCAGTTGCCGGCGCTCAGGCCGCGCTGGACCAGGTCGCGGCTCAGGCCGGCCACCAGCAGCACCTTGTCCTCGCCGGCCACGGCGGCGAACAGGATGGCGGTGGAATCCGCTTTCTTGCGCAGCTGGTCGATCAATTGCCGCAGTAGATTGGAGTTCGCGCCGGGGATCTCGGCCACCACCACTCGCGTCGTCCCGATCGTCTCTGCCTTGTTCAACAGGGCGTCGGCCGACAGGTCGCCGGCCTGGGCCAGTTGGGACAGTTGCTTCCGCAGTTCCTCGACTTCGCCCAGCATGGCGGCCGCGCGGTCGGGCACATCGAACGGCGAGACGTTCAGCATCCGCGCGGCGTCGCGCAAGGCCGCTTTGATCTGCGGGTACTCGGGCGGGGCGGCCGGCGCGGCCGCGGCTTTGGGTTTGGCGGCCGCCGCGGCGGCCTTCGCGCCGGAGGTCAGCTGCTTTTTCAGTTCGCGGACGGTATGCATCAACTCCCGCACCGCGTCGGGGACCTCCAGCGGAGCGACGCCCAAACGCTGCGCCGTCGTTTGCAGTGCGGATCGCGTCTGGTCCGCATGCTGTTGTGCTTTGTCGCCGGTCAGGGCCACGATCCGCCGCACGCCGGCCGAGACGTTTTCCTCGCTGACGATCTCCAATGCGCCGACCTGCCGGGTGTTGTCCAGATGCGTCCCGCCGCACAATTCGCGGCTGAACTCGCCCATCGACACCATGCGGACCGGATCGGGATACTTTTCGCCGAACAGCATCATCGCGCCGGCGGCGCGGGCTTCGGCCAGCGGGACGAGCCGGGCGCTGACGGGTTCAGCCGCGGCGATGCGCTCGTTGGCGTCGTGTTCGATCGCCGCCAGCTGATCGGCGGGGACGGGGGCCATGTTGGTAAAGTCGAACCGCAGCCAGTCGGCGTCCACTTTCGAGCCCTGCTGGCGGGCGTGCGCGCCGAGGTTCTTCTGCAGGGCGTAGTGCAGGATGTGCGTGGCCGAATGCGCCCGGCGGATGCCTTGCCGGCGAGGCGTTTCGACGCGGGCCGTGACCTTCTGGCCGGTCCGCAATTCGCCGGCGACCAGTTGCCCGACGTGCAGCAGCAGTCCTCCGTCTTTCTGCGTGTCGGTGACGTGGAAGCGGAAGTTCGGGCCGACGATCTCGCCGCTGTCGCCCACCTGGCCGCCGCTCTCGCCGTAGAACGGCGAGCGGTCCAGGACCAACGTCAGCGAACCTTGGCGGCCGACTTCGCGGACGTGATCGCACAGCCGGTTCTGGGCCACGATGAACCTCAATTCCGCCTCTGCTTCGGTCGTTTCGTAGCCCAGGAACGGCGTTTCGTGCAGCGCGCGTTTGATCGCGTCGACCGGCCCCCGGTCGCCCATCACCATCTGGACCGCGCCCCGCGACGTATCGCCGTGCTGCGTCATCGCGCGGCGGTAGCCTTCCCAATCAAAGGCCAGATTGCGTTCGGCCGCCATCGTCTCGAACACCTCCGGCGGCACGCCGTAGGTCTGGTACAAGTCGGCGGCTTCGGCCCCGCTGACCGCCGTGCGATTGTCCTGGGCCATCTCGGCGAAGATCGTCTCGGCCTTGGCCAATCCGGCGTCGAGGGTGCCCAGGAAATTGGCCTCTTCATTCTTGATCACGTCGGCGACCCGCTGCGTGGTTTCGGCCAGTTCCGGATAAGGTGTCTTCATCATCTGGACCACGGCCGGCACCAGCTTGTACAGGAACGGCTCGCGCAGGCCGAGTTGGTGGCCGTCCAGCACGGCCCGCCGCAACAGGCGCCGGATGACGTACTTCTCCTTTTGCGGCCCCGGGTACACGTTCTCGTGAATGGCCATCGTACACGCGCGGATGTGATCGGTGATCCTGCGCAGCCGCCGGCCGTTGTCCGAACGATACTCGTACCGCACGCCGCACACGCCGGCGGCCGCTTCGACAATGGGCATCAAGATGTCGATGTGGAAGTTGGTGGGGACGCCCTGCAGGCACGCCGCGGCACGCTCCAGGCCCATGCCAGTGTCGATGTTCTTGCTGGGCAACGGGCGCAGATTGTTGGGCGGATCGCCCACGCGGTGGAATTGCGTGAAGACCAGGTTCCAGATCTCGACCGAATCGCCGAAATCGTCGTGGTAGAAGATCTCGCTGCACGGGCCGCAGACGCCGTCAGGGCCTTGGCTGGGCGCCCCCGCCGGCCAGAAGTTGTCGTGCTCGCCCATGCGTTCAATTCGGTCCGGGCTCAAGCCGACGTCGTTTTCCCAGATCCCGGCGGCTTCGTCGTCATCCAAGTAGACGGACACGGTCAATCGCTGCGGATCGATCCCCAGCCACTGCTTGCCGGTCAAGAATTCCCAAGCCCAGTTGATGGCGTCCCGTTTGAAATAGTCGCCGAAGCTGAAATTGCCCAGCATCTCGAAGAACGTGTGATGGTAGGCCGTGCGGCCCACGTTGTCGATGTCGCCCGTGCGGAGGCACTTCTGGCAGGTCGTGGCCCGTGTAAAGGTCAGCTTGACCTTGCCCAGGAAGTGGTCTTTGAACTGGTTCATGCCGGCGGGCGTGAACAGCACGGACGGGTCCCAGGTGGGGACCAGCACGTCGCTGTTCTGGCGGCTGTGGCCCTTGGATTGAAAAAACGTCAGGTATCGTTCGCGGAGTTCGTCGGTTTTCATGTGTGGCTGCAGTAAGGACCTTAGGGACGGGACGCCAAGCGTAACATGATAGCCGCTCAGGCGGCTTTGTACATGCCTAACCCCAGCTCTCACGCGCATTGCGTCGGGCCTTGACCAAGCCCCATTTACGGGGCTCTTGCTCGCATCCGGCCGGCGGAGCCCGCAAGACAGTGCTTTCCCAGGCGGAGCCTGCGACCAAGAACATCCCGCATCCCGTATCTCACTTCGCCTTGACATCATAGCACATCAGCACTTCCTGATCCCGCAGCAGCAGTTTGCCGCCGGCGACCACGGGGTGCGGCCAGCTTTCGGCGCGGACGGAGGCGAGTTTGAAGGAACTTTTCAAGTTGTATCGCTCCGGGGTCGCTTCGATCAGGGCCATGATGCCGTTTTGGTAGCGGAAGTACAGGTTGCCGTCCGCGTACAGCACGGCGGCGGAACCGGAACCGGCGCCCCGTTGGTCGCCGCCCCATTTGACGCGGCCGGTCTTCATCTCGACGCAGATCGGGAACCCTTCGTTGTGCCTGTGCCCGCAATAGATGTGACCGTCCAGCAGGACCATTCCGCCGTGGTGATTCTGCAGGGTCCCCGCGTCCAGGAAGTACTGCTCTTGAAACTGGACGCCGCGCCCGGATCGAGCCAGCTTGAGCAGGGCGGCGCCGGTTTGGTAGCCCGTGGAGCAGAACACGTCATCGCCGCTGACGATGGCCGTGGGGATGTTCGCCGTGCCGTTGGCGATCCGGTCGTAGCGCCACAGCAACTGGCCTCTCTCCGCCTCGACGCCGATCAAGCCGCGGCCGACCAGTTGGATGTACTGTTTCACGCCCGCTCCCTGGCTGATGACGATCGACGAATAGCCGGCTCCGTCCTTGCCGTGAGAACCGCCATAGGGCATGGCGGTCGTCCACACGGGACGGCCGGTTTTCTTGTCCAGCGCCGCCATGATGGCTTGCTCGCCGCCCGGCGTGCAGACCAGCAGATTGCCATCCACCAGCGGCGATTCGCTGTAGCCCCAACCGGTCATCATCTTGCCGCCGAAATCGCGGGCAAAATTCTTCTGCCAGACGGGCTCGCCGTTGTCGGTGCGGGCACAGATCAAGTCGCCTTCGATCGAGATGGCGTAGACCAGATCGCCGTCGACCGTGGGCGTGCAGTTCGATCCACGCTCCGTGTGGCCCGGTCCGATCGGCGTGGCCCAGAGGATCGAGCCGTCGGCGGCGTTCAAGGCGAACAGATGCTCTGTGCCGCTGCGGCGGCCCATCGTGAAGATCTTGTCGCCGACGACCGAAACGCCGGCGAACCCGGTGCCGATGTCTTTCGCCTGCCACAATAGTTGCGGTCCGCCTTCGGGCCATTGCTGCAACAGTCCGGTCTCTCGGCACACGCCGTCGATGTTGGGGCCTCGCCAGCGCGGCCACGGGCCGGCAGTCGAGCCAGTTGCCGCAGTGCCCGCGCGACTGGCTTTCGCCCTCGCCGGGGCGGATTCTCTCTTGCGACGCTGCAGTTCCGCGCGCACGTACTCCCGATCCTCGTCGCTGAGCTTGGCTGCGGGCACCGAGATCTCCTTACCGTCCTCTTTCCGAAGTTGCACCATGCCGTCCTTGAAACCGAGCATGGCGGCCTGTGTGGTGTAGCGACCGTCGGCCGTCGTCCAGGTTCGCATCTCGTCGCCCGCGCGGCTGGCGAGGATGCACAATGTCAGGCAAATCATGCCGGCCGAGAGGCGCAGGGTAGTCCGAACAGGGGTCTTCATCAGGATGGTCCTTGTCGATGCAAAGTGTCAAGTTCCGGGAGACCAGCCGCATGGCTTGCCTCACTCGCGGATGGCATGCTCGCGGCGGGTTGACAAACTCACCCATCGTCCAGTGTACTAGAGGGCGGAAAGCGGACGGCACGCGGAGCGTGCCTGCCACTTTGGCCCTATCCTACACAAACAAAGGCCAGTGCGTAAGGTCTGTGAACGAAAGGCGTTGCGATGCATTTATTGCTGGCGATACGGGTGTTTTTCGCGGTTTTGTTCCGGGGTGAGGTGGCGACTCGCGTCAAACAGACGCTCGACCAACCGGCGTTGCCCGCTGCCGAGCCGCCGAAACCGTCGGTGCCGACGGTCCGCATCGAGCGTCCCAAAGCGCCGCCGCGCAGCGAGGCGATCACGTTGCTAGCAGCCTTGCAGCGCGAGGCGCGTTTCCTGGACCTGGCGCAGGAGTCGCTGGACAAGTACAGCGACGCGCAAGTCGGAGCGGCGGCGCGGGATGTGCTGCGAGACACGCGCAAAGTGCTCGATCGGCTGTTTGCCCTGAAGCCCGTCCTGGAGCAAGAGGAGGGGGTTGCTGTCGAAGTGCCGGCGGGATTCGATGCCGGCCGCTTCCGGCTGGCCGGAAACGTGACGGGCCAGCCGCCGTTTCACGGACGGCTGGTCCATCACGGCTGGCAGGCGAGCAAGTGCGAACTGCCGGCCTGGTCGGGCAGCGAATCGTCGGCCCGCGTCGTGGCGCCGGCGGAGGTGGAGTTGTGATGCGGGATGCGAGATACGGGATGCGGGATGCGAGATGGGCGGCCCCAGTGCAACCCTCTATTATTCGATGTGCGAAGACAGTTAGCGGTGTTCTCGTCCCGTCTCCCGAATCCTGTAACCCGCGACCCGCATCCCGTAACCCGCGACGCGTAACGTTACACATCGGAGGCACGTGAGGACATGACCGCTCGCTACGTCTTGGGCACCGACTTGGGCACGACTAACAACGTGATTGCCTACACGCCGCTGGACGCCGAGCAGCCGGCGGTACAGACGCTGCCGGTTCCGCAATTGGTGGCACCCGGCACCGTCGAGGCGCTGGGCTCGCTGGCGTCGTTTGCCTACTTGGCCCGCGAGCACGAGATCGGCCAAGGCACGTTCGATCTGCCGTGGGCCGAGGGACGCGACTTTGCCGTCGGCGAATTCGCCCGCCGCCAATCGGCCGAAGTCCCGGAGCGGACCGTGGGCGCCGCCAAGTCCTGGCTGTGCCACGGCCGCGTGGATCGCCGCGGCGACATCCTGCCCTGGAACGCGCCGGCGGGCGTGCCGAAAATCTCCCCCGTCACCGCGTCGCGCCGCTACTTGGAGCACCTGATCGCCACTTGGAATCAAGCGTTCCCGGATGCCCCCGTCGAGGAGCAGTTGGTCGTGTTGACCGTGCCGGCGTCGTTCGATGCGGCGGCCCGCGAACTGACGCGCGAAGCAGCGCTGGCGGCCGGGCTGCCCGGCAATCTGCTGTTGCTGGAAGAGCCGCAGGCGGCCGTCTACGCCTGGCTGGACTCGATGGGGAACCGCTGGCGGAGATCGCTCAAGTTGAACGACATGCTGCTGGTCTGTGACGTGGGCGGCGGCACGTCGGACTTTACGCTGGTCAAAGTGGGCGAGGAGAAGGGCGAGTTGATCCTGCAGCGCGAGGCCGTGGGCAACCACCTGCTGGTCGGCGGTGACAATATGGATCTGACGCTGGCCTATCACGCAGCCGAGGTGTTCGGCAACAAGGGCGTCAAGCTCGACCCCTGGCAATCGGTCTCGTTGTGGCACGCCTGCCGCACCGCCAAAGAAACGTTGCTGGCGGCGGACGCCCCCAACTCGCACACGATTTCAGTCCTGGGGCGAGGCAGCAAACTGATCGGCGGCACGGTGTCGATTGAAATGAAGCGCAAGCAGGCGCTCGAGATCCTGGTCGACGGATTTTTCCCTCGCTGCGCGATCGGCGACCGGCCGGTGCGGCGGCGGTCGTCGGGCTTCCAGGACATCGGCTTGCCGTTCGAGCAGGACACGGCCGTGACGCGCCACCTGGCGGCGTTTCTTCAAGACCACGGGGCAGGGCAGGGGGGGGCCGTCCAGCCCACCCACGTGCTGCTGAACGGCGGTGTGTTTAAGGCCAGAGCGATGGCGGACCGACTGATGCAGGTCCTCGCCGACTGGGCCGGGGGCCAGAAGCCGAAATTCTTGGAAGGCAAACCCGACCTGGACAACGGCGTCTCGCGCGGCGCGGCTTACTATGGCTGGGCCAAGCACCGCGGGGGCGTGCGGATCCGCGGCGGCACGGCGCGGGCTTATTACGTGGGTATCGAGACCGCCGGACTGGCCATCCCCGGCGCGCCGCGGCCGTTGCGGGCGCTGTGCGTCGCGCCGCTGGGCATGGAAGAAGGGGACCAGGCCGACGTGCCCTCGCAGGAGACTGGCTTGGTGGTTGGCGAGCCGGCCCATTTCCGCTTCTTCAGTTCGCCGACCCGCAAGCAAGACAAAGTCGGCGACGTGCTGCCGTCGTGGAGCGAAGAGGAACTGGCCGAAACCGACTCCCTGGAAGCCACCCTGGACGCCGACGAAACGATCGAGGAGCCGTACGTGCCCGTCAAGTTCCAGTCCCGCGTCACGGAGTTGGGCGTGTTCGAACTGTGGTGCGTGAGCACCAAGAGCAAGAAGCAATGGAAGCTGGAGTTCAGTGTCCGCGAGGAGGATTGAGGGGCGGAGAGGAGGAATGGAACTTCGCCGGTTTCGTCGGAACCTCCTCCGGCGACAGACACGGGATTGAGGGCGGGAAGAGATACGAGGTAATACGACACCTCGAAAGGAGTCCATTTACAGCCGATGACGTACCAGTCGGCGACTTTGCCGGGGAGTTGGGAGCCGTAATTCCAGCTTCTCAGCGTGCCGCAGGCGAAGACGTGCAGGTTATGGTCCAGGATGCCGCGCGGCGGTTCGCCCGGATTCTTCGGGCCCATGTAATAGTCTTCGTAGATGTCGATTTCCCAGCCGTCGAGGAAGGGATTGGACGGTCCGTGCGTGCAGAGCCAGAAGGCGGACCACCAACCGGGCTGCTGGCGGAATTTCACCCGCGCCTCGAAGTAGCCGTGTCCGAAGACCTCGTTGGAATAGAGGCTGGCGCTCTTGGTTTCGGTCTTGTCGGGCGTCGCCCAGTTGCAGACGATTTCCAGCAGCCCGTCGTGGACTTTGACGTAGCCCCGTTCACTCGTGGCGCTGAAGTACCATTTGCCGGGATCGACCCCCTGGTATGTAGCCCCCGAAATACAAGAACAAGAAAGAAAGGGCCATTCTAGCTTTTTTGTCCCTCGACGCAAACCACCCATTGGAAGTATCGGAAAGTGACCGGCCGAAGCCGCCAAGTTGGTCGTCGCGGCGACCAGAACCAGAACCAAGAACTTCCGTGTTGAAATGAACATGGTCAATCCTCCATTTCACCGGCAGAGGCGGCCGGCTCGCCCGTCCCGAACGGGACTTGTTCCATAAACCGCCGAGACTCTTCCGGGCTCAGCTGGTAGTAGGCACCTCCCGCAGACCGGTCCGGCCTATGGCCCTGCCAAGCATCGACGACCTCCCGCGGAATCCGGGAGTTGATGCAGAAGGTCTTGAACGCGTGGCGTAGTGAATGGGTGGTGAACCCGTCCTCGCGATTGCGCCCCGTCGGGATGCCCAACGTCTCCAGAATGGCCAGGAAGTACTCGTTCAGCCGTTTGGTGTTGATGTGGTGGTCGCCGTTGGGGTACTTGCGACTGGCCGGTTCGGTGAAGAACCAGATTCATCATCAAGCCGGTGCAGCAGGCGGAACGATAAGAAACCGGAGTGACGTCTTGGCGGCGGCAATCCTGCCGCGTCTTTTGCTCTAAGGCATCCCGCGACTGTTCTTGCGCGAGTCCGGTTTCCCAGACGGGACCGTATTTCCGGGCAGGCAGTGAGCGTTCCCAAACCATGAATTCCGACGAGTTTCCGCCATACCACGAGCGGCGACGCTCTTCACCCTATCGTGATCGTTTCGATTTCCGTAGGTCCGGACGCCGAGCCGCAAAAAGCCCGCCGCAAGGTGCGCACTAACGACTTCATTGCGGTTCTTGTCGCGTTCGCACCAGGAACACGCGATCCACGTAGACGGCCTCGACTTCATCCTGGTTGCGGACGACGGGCGCCGCCCAGACGTACATCTGTTCGCCCAGGGCCAGAACGCCCAGGTCGATCGACTGGTATTGTTTTCCACGAATCGCTTGGACGGGGATCGACCTCGAAACGACCGACTGCCGGCGGGCGTCGTCGTACACTCCGACGGTCATGGCGGCGCCTTCGTCGGTCTTCGCGTCGCAGCGGACGCGCAGGTACACCCGCCAGCGGCTGCCGTGGCTCACGCCGTAGTCCCCCAGCGGATAACTGTGGCAGGCCCAGATCCGGTCTGCGTTCGGCATCCGCCGGGTGAAGCCGTTGGAGGCCGCTTCGTCCTTTTCGATCCGGTACAGGTTCGGCTCGGATCGCGGAATGTACTCGGCATCCTGCAAGTCGATCCAATCCGCCTGCGCCAGCCCCTGGCATTCCTCAGGCGTGTCGCCGGCGGGGATGCGCTCGCGGAGGAAGAAAGGAAAATCGTTGCCAAAGTCCGCGGGGACGCGGCGTCCTTGCCGGTACTCGCCGGCGTGGTGTTTCTCCAGCAGCAAGCGGAACTCGGCCAACGCAGCTTGCGGGTTTTCGGGGCCGCGGAACTGGCTGCCGCTGCGCTGCGCCTCCCGGCGGAGCGCGTCGTAGCGTTGCAGCCAGACGTAGTCGAGCGTCAGTCGTTCGCGGCGCACGCGTTCGGCCAGCACGGGATCGTCCTCGACCGCCTGGGCCGCCTGGGCGAAGCACTCCCAGGCTCGATTCAAGTCCGCCAGCGGCAGCCAGCCGCTGGTGTCGCGCGTGAAACAGCCAACGCGAGTTTTGGCGCGGGTCCCGGCCTCGTCCAACGCCTCGATCGCGCGGATCAGGTGCGGCGCCGCCGCGCCGTAGTAGCCGGTCGTGAACTCATCGAGGAGTTTTTTCTCGTCGGCTTCCGGGTTCCACAGCAGGTGCGCAAGATACCAGGCGCGGAGCCGCACAAAATGGCCCACGCGGCAACCGCTGTCGCCCTGTTCGAAAATCCCGATGGCCCCGTTCTTGACGAAGTAGCGGAGATTCGGCGCCAAGACGTGGAAGTTGGGGTGCGGCGAAAGGTAGTCCGAGAAGTTGGTCACATAGTCCCAGATGTACAGCTGCGGGGAAATCCGGCTCCAGGCTTCCAAGTCGCGGCGGAACGCGATGTTGGCTTCGTCTTTCCCGTCGGCCAAGGTCTCGGTGAACGCACATTCGATCGAGCTGAGCCGGATGACCACGTTCTTGCGCGGCCGCACGTGCTTGGGCGGAACGCGGGTGTATTGATAGGCCAGCGTCTCGATCAAGACGTCCGGGAATTCCTGCTCCACTTCTTCGGCGACCGCGTTGATGAAATGGATGAGCGAGCCGGCATGCGTCTCCTCCTGCTCGTCGAGCGCCCGGCACTTCTCGCACTCGCAGTACCCGTGCCAGTCGTTCTGGCTGACTGAAATCATGGTCGCCCCCGGGTTCTGGCGAATTCGCTCCTTGACGACGCGGATCATTTCGCCACGCATCGCTTCGTTAGTCAGGCACAGCTGCGAGTGTTCCTTCTGGCGCTCGCCTCGGACCAGGCTGTACCACTCCGGGTGCTGGTCGAAGTACTGGGCGACCGGCAACAGGCCGTTGATCTGATAGAACGTGTGGACCCAGCCGATCAACCCGTTCGGACCGCCGTGTTCGCTGGGAATCGAGTAGTGGTCGTGGCCGTTGAGCCGCAGCCGCGCGGAGAAGATCCCCATCGCCCGCTGCTCGTCCTCCGTCACCAGGGAGTGGTCCGTGAAGCAACCGTCGGACAGCTCCAAGTAGCGGGTCGCGCGGTCGATGACCTTCGGATGATACACAACGTCCAGAGGCGGAATCTGCAGCGTGGACCGTTTCGGAACGTACGTTTCGGTGGCTGTCCACCAGCGAACCCCGACCGTGTCTTCAAGGAAGGTATAGACCGCGTACAGGGTCCCGCGCCGCGGATGGCCCACCAGCACCAGGTCGCGACCGACCGTGCGGATCACGATCGCGTCGGGCGCGAGCGAGTCGGGGGAAAGTCTGCCCAGGAGTGTTCGAGTGACGGCGCCGTCGCCCACCGCCAATCGCGGCCGATCGCGGGGCGCCTCGGCTTCCGTCACCACGGGCAACGTCGCCCCGGTCACTTCCGCCAGGTATTGTTGCAGTTCGCTCGCGGCTGTTTTCTCGACCGGTGTCGCTTTGTCCGGGACCGTGATCACATAGTCGCTCGTCCCCTCGTGAACGAGCGTCAAGCCGTCATCGGACATGGCGGTGGCGGCGAAAGACAGCCAGACGAGCGCGAGACACAGCGTAGTTGATCGCACAGCCAGACCTCCTGGATCGCGGTTGTTCTTGGTGTCAGTTCCGGCGAATCTAAGTGGCTGCGGATCGTGTGTCAACGGTCCTGGCGAACGCCCACCGCTGGCCGAAGTGAGCCGACCCTATCGCCGGCGGTCGCCGGATCTGTTACGATCGGGCGCTGTCGATTCTTCGTGGAGACACACAGGTTGTCAGGGAGATACGCAAATGCAGCGGCGACAATTTCTTTCGGCGATGGTGGGTGGAGCGGCGGTCCTGGGGGCGACGGCGGCCAGGGCCGCAGGCGCCGCCGGCGGACTGCGGGCGGGCGAGGGCGTGGTCGACATCACGCCGCCCTTGGGCATCGAGTTGGCCGGATTTCACAAGCCGCCGGGACAGGAGCGGCGGGTCAAGGGAATTCGCCAGCCGTCCGAGGTGCGGGCCTTGGTGCTGGCCCTGGGGCCGACGCAAGTGGCCATCTGTTCGCTGGACATCCTGGGCTTGGATCAGGCGATGGCCGGACGCATCCAGCGGGCGGCCGCCGGACGGACGGGGATCCCAGCGGAGAACATCCGCTTGGTCGCCGCGCACGATCACAGCATGCCGACCTTCGTACAGCTCCGGCAGTGGGGCGGAATGTCCCCAGAGTTCATGGCCACCGTCGAGCAGCGCACCGTGGAGGCTATCGTTGCAGCCCAAGCCGACCTGGCCCCGGCCGAACTGTCGCTGGGCAAGTGCCGCGCGCCGGGAGGCAGTCACAACCGCACCGTCAAGCAGGGCGTGGCCCGCACCGACGCCGAATTCGGCCCCCAGTCGACCGACGCCCAGCGGTGGCTCGACACGATGCTGCACGCCCTCGTCCTCCGCCGCGCGGGCAAGCAGCCGGACCTGGTGTGGTACCACTTCTCGGCCCACGTCGTGTGCTATGCCGACGAGCAGGCCGGACCGGACTGGCCGGGCGAGGTGGCTCGGGAGATCCGCACTCAACTGGGCGTGCGCCCGTCGTTCCTGCAAGGTCACATCGGCGACGTGAACCCTGGCGACGGCAGCGACTGGCGCGGCGAGATCCGCCAAACCGTCGCAGCCATCACGCCCGCCTTGAAACAGGCGATTGCCGCCGCCAGTCCGGTGCGCGTCGATTGCCTGCGTGCGCGCAGCGCGCCATGCAACCTCCCGTTCGACATGGAACGGTTTGAACAGTGGATTGAGGAGTACCGCGCCGACCCGAGCAAATGCCAATCGGGACGTTGGGTCGACGCCGGTTTTGCGGCGGATTGGTTTCGCGGCAACGAGCATCGCGATCGCAGCGTGAAACACTTGCCGATCACGCTCAGCGCGATCCAGCTCGGGCCGGTGGGAATGCTGTTCCATCCTGCGGAGCTGTACAGCTACTACGGGCTGGCCATCCGCCGCGACTCGCCGCTGCAGGATACGCTCGTGGTGGGCTGCGCCGACGGGGCGATCGGCTACCTGCCCGACCCCGAGGCCTACCGGCTGGGCGAGTATTCGGCCTTGGTCGTGCCGAAGATCATCGACCTGCCCCCGTACCAGCCCACGGCGGCGCGCGAGATGACCGCCGCGGCCATCGCCCTGTTGAAGCAGACCGTGGGCTAGGGACGGCGACCACAGCAGCCCGGCTCTTCCGACAGAACCGGGCTGCTGAGTATCAACGATCGGCCGATCCGGATCGTAGTCCAGATTATGGCGGCTTCCGCCGTGTTTCAGACGAGTGGCAGCAACGGATCAGAGTCTTTTGTGCGACATGACTCGTGGAACGGTCATCTCGGGGGGACTGCAGGAGTGGACGTCTTTCGACTTGACGGCAAACTGGCAATGGTGACGGGGGCTGGCCGAGGGATCGGACTCGGAATTGCGCAAGCGATGGCCGAGGCAGGAGCTGATCTGATACTCGTGGCCCGCAGCCGGGCCGAACTGGAAAATGCCGCCGCGGGACAGCGGCAGACGGGGCGCCAGGTCCACGTCGCGCCGCTGGACTTGCGGGCCACCGAACAGATCTCGCCGTGGTATGACCAGGTCGTGCAAGAACGCGGTTGCCCGAACATCCTGGTGAACGCCGCCGGGATCACACGCCGAGCGCCGGCCGAGGACATCACGCCGGCGGATTGGAACGAGACGCTGGCGTTGAACCTGACGGCGGTATTTGCCCTCTCCCAGGCTTTCGCCCGGCACTGCATTGCCGCGCACGCCAAGGGCAAAATCATCAACATCGCATCGCTGATGACGGCGGCCGCCCGGAAGACCACCGCCGCCTACACGGCTTCCAAAGGCGGCGTCGGCCAGTTGACCAAGGCCCTGGCCGTAGACTGGGCGGACAAGGGTATCCTGGTCAACGCCGTCGCCCCGGGCTTCATCGCCACCAGCCTGACCGAACCGCTGTGGAAAGCCCCCGAATTCGACGCCTGGGTCAAGAAGCGGTGCCCGCTGGGCAGGTGGGGCGATCCGGGAGACATCGCCTGGCCCGCCGTCTTCCTCGCTTCGCCGGCCGCCGATTTCATCACCGGCCAAATTCTGTTCGTGGACGGCGGCTGGATGGCCACCTTCTGATCGAGGATCTCAGTATAATGGCGATTGATGGAAACGCTTCGCAGACGGCGCCGGGCCATGCTTTTCGGCCGGGGACGCTGCGAGGGAAGAATTTCCTGTCCCTGGCACGAAGAGATGGTATTTGCAGGCAACCACCGCTGGAGCTGCTGGCGTTAAGCTGTTGATGGCAAAGAACTTATCAGTCGTGACGACAGCAGCTGTCGCAGAGACAGAAAGAGGCCAGTCAGGATGTCGGACGATCGCTTCAATCCCTATTACGAATGGCTCGGGCTGGATCGTTCCCTCGGGCAACCCAACTACTACCAGTTGCTCGGAGTGGATCCGGCGGAACAGAACACGCAGCGGATCGCGGCGGCGGCTAACCGGACGATAGCCCGAGTGCGGAGTTGTCGTCCGGGTCCTCGCGGCGCGCAGTGGGCCAAGTTGCTCGAGGAGGTCACGGCTGCGGCCAGTTGCCTGTCCGATCCGGTCCGACGCGCGGAGTATGATCGGCAGTTGGGCCGCGGAGGAGCGGCAAGGACCTACAATCGACCGGCACCGCGGAGTCGGGCCGTTCCCGCGCCCGGCGGAGCGCCGACTGCGGGCGATGTGTCCTGGCAGGGCGGGGCTTCCGCGGCGCTGCCCATGCAGGCTCCGCAGGGCATGCCTGTTGCGTACCCGCAAAGCACCGCTGGGTACCTGGATCCGATGGCGCCTGTCGTGCCGGCGGGGCCGGCGAATCCTGTAGCGGGATACGGTCCAGCTTCGCCTTACGGCGGTGCGCCCGCAGGTTCGGTCCCCGTGGGAATGCCCCTGCGGCCGCTCGCGGCCGCGCCCGTGGCGGTGCCCGGTAAAGACCGCAGCGCTTCCGCCAAGGTCCGACAGCGCAGCAACATGTCGAGCCTGACGGTGATCGCCGTCAGTGCCGGCGTAGGCATGATGGTTCTGGCCGGCGCGATCGTGCTGATCATTCTGTCTCAGAAGACAGAACAGCAGGACCGCAGCCCCTCTCGATCGTTCGCCCTGAATCGGCCCGTGGTCACCGTGCCAAGTCCGCCAAAGGAAGCTTTTCACCAGCCGATCCCTGCACCGCGGCCCGTGCGGCCCATGCTCAGACCAGAAGCACAGCCACCTGCGGACCATTCGGTGAGTTTGCCGACGTTTCCCGCCGCCCCCAGACTGCCCTTCGCGGAGCCGGCTCCGCCGCCGTCATCCGAGCCGACAACGCTCGCCGAATCGCCGCCGTTTCAGCCCAAAGCAGTGATGCCGGACGCAGCACCGGATTCCCTTCCGCTGCCGGAGTCCAAGCCGGCGCTGCCCGACACCAAGCCCGCCGCGCCGACGCCGGGCGAGAGTCCGGCAGACGCAACGGCCGTCACGCCGGAAGAAGTCGCCGCGCTGGCCAAGGCGCTCAAGGCTGCGCACGCCGCCATCCTGAACGGCGAGTACGAAGCGGCACAAGCGGAACTGGACAAGGTGGAATCGTTGCCCAAACGACCGGAGCATCATGCGAAGTACGAGCGATTGACGCTGCTGTCAGGTTACGCCAAGAACTTCTGTTCCGCGTTGAAGCAAGCCGTGGCCGGCCTGCACGCTGGTGACGATATCCAGGTCGGCGGCAGCGCCGCCGTCGGGTTCGTCAGCGCGGCCAAGGACTCGATTACGCTGCGGGTGACGGGCACCAATCGCACCTATGCCTTGGACAAGTTGCCTCCCGGCCTGGCCGTCGCGATCGCGGGCCGCTGGCTGAACGAGGACGATCCGGCTTCCCCGGCTATGAAGGGCGCTTACCTGGCGTCCCTCAAAGACCTCGACGAGGAACGCAGAGCCAAGGCCCGCCAGTGGCTGGAGGAAGCCTCGAAAAAAGGCATCGAGGGCGAACTGCACAAGGTGCTCGACGACACGTACGACTTGGAGAAGGATCTGAAGTAAGCAGCGTTCGAGAAATATCGGTGCCGTGTTTTTTGCGGATCATCACACGGAGTGGCCGGGAAGAAACGTGTTTTTTGCGGATCATCACACGGAGTGGCTGGGAAGAAACGTGTTTTTTGCGGATCATCACACGGAGTGGCTGGGAAGAAACGTGTTTTTTGCGGATCATCACACGGAGTGTGATGGCTACTTTGACGGGGCTATCGGCTGGCGACCACTTCGAAGCCGATCAGGGCTGCCAGGTCCTGGATGGCGGGTTGCAGGTTCCCGTAGAAGGCCACTTGGTGCCCTCCCCAGTGCCGGTGTTTGGGGTCCCAGTGATTGCACTGCCGGAAGGCTCCCGCGTTGGGATCGGACGGGAGCATGTAGCAGTTCTCCGGGTCGTCGATCTGGATCACCAGCTTGTTGCGGCAGATGCAGTTGGCGAAGTCCTTGTAGATCGCATTGCCGTCGAGCACCTCGCCCGTAAAGACCGAAACTTGCCTCGTGAAGACGTCGAACTTGACGATCGTCGCGGCTTCGTTCACGGGCCATTGGACGGTGGTTCCGGTAGGCGTGTTGTCGCCGCCGAACGCCTTGTTGTGAATGTGATCGCGGATCAGGTAGGGCAGCCGGTCGTGGCCCCAGGGAGTAATCGGCGCCCCACAATGGGCGACGATCATCACGTTCTCCGGACGCTCGCCCGCGGGCTCGAACGCCCAGTCGTTAAGAAAGTCGCCTGTGAAACCGGAGCCGCCCGTCAGGTACGTACCAATCATCTGGGTCACCAGGCAGTCGATGTGACTCTGGCAACAGGCTTGGATGTGTTCTTTGCTCAGTTCCATGATGACCAGCGGCTGGGCTTCGGCCACCGTGCCGAACTCCTCGCGTTTGGCCGACCCGTAGGCTTTGAACGTCAACGTGGCCGTGTCCAGCGTGATCGCGTCGGCGTCATACTTCCTCAACAATTCGCGTTGGGCCAGGTACGACCGGGCGGCTCGGAGGATGTCATGGTGCTTGACGTTTTTCACCTCCGTGGCTTCCTGCTCCCACATCTTGGCAAGCTTTTCCGCTTCGGCTTCGGGGACTGCGGCCACGAATTCATTCAGCTCCGTCGACCGCACGACGATGATCTCCACGCCCAGATGCTCTCGCAGGATTCCCGGGTACTTGCGGTCATAATCCTGGATCGGCGCGTCGTAGTAGGTCCCCTGGTCGATCCGGTTCAGCCCGTCGTGATCCTGGATCGTGATCAGCTTGGAGCCGCGCAGCCGCTTCAGCACACCGAACAGGTTGACCTTCTCGACGAGCGATTCCAGGTTTGCCTCCGTGGCCCCCGCCGCAGCACCGGTGCGGTAGATCGCGGTGATGAACCTGGTGCCACATTCTTCTGCCAGCGCCGTGGCCTTGCAGAAGTCCGTTGTCAGATTCCCAGAAGCGGTGCAACCGACCAGCAGGGTGGGCAATCCGGTCGACAGCTGCCGCCGGTGAGGAACAGCTCCGCAGAACAGCAGAATTCCATCCAGCTTCCCGGCACCGTCTTTGCCGCTCGCCGCGGAGGCAGGTGGGTTTTCTGGGGCGGCAACGCTTTCGGTTTGGATCAGTTCGATCGCCCGGCACCGGCTCTCGATGTCACGGACGATCTTGGTGGCCGTCTCCACCGGGACAGAGACAAACACGGCCTTGAGTTGGGCCTTCTCGGTTTTCGACGGGGCAGCCCACGCGGCGCTCCCCGGCGACACGCTGCCCGCGATGGCCATCAGGCAGAGGACTGGCTTCCACATGGTTTACTCCTTGACGGAAAAACTCACCAGCAGCCGCAGTTGAGGCTGTTGCGGATGGGTTGTGTCAATCACGATCTGACCTAATTCTCCCTGCGGCGGGCCAAGGTGGCTGGCGGGCGGGCTGCGCGCGGGAATTCGGATCACCAGCGGAGTTCGGGTCGACTGCCCGTCGGAGCTGGCCTTGGTCTGGCCTAACTCGACGGCCAGGCAGCCGGGCACGACGCGCGCCAGGCGAAACGTCGTCGCCTTGCAGTGCGGACCGCGGACCAGCAGCAGCAGATTCCGCTGGCCCCCTGTCTGGCCGGCAAGTGGCGGGAACTTCAGCAGTTCTTTTCCGCTGTCCCATCCCGGACCGGCGACCGAGACGGGGCTGGCGATTCGGCCCTGGATGGGGATTTCGACGGTGGGCGCCGAGTCTACGTTGGTAGCGAGGACGATGTCTTGGCGGAACGGTCCCAGAGGCAAGCCGGGTTTGAGGGTCGCCCGCAGCAAGAATCCGTTTCGCGCATCGGGCTCTTGGGCCACTTCCTCTGCCGGCAAGGGGGCGATGGCCGTCTCGAAGAACGGCGCGCTGGCCGGATCGGACAACCGGCAGCCGCTGATCTTCAGCGGTTCCGCTCGGTACCCGTACAGGCGGACCTCGCCCGAGGCGGTCTCGCCGACCAGGGGACTGCTGAACACGAACTGTGCGGGAACAACTCGCACGGCGGGCACCAGCCGTCCGGCCACGGCCAGCATGACTTCGGGCCGGCGCGGATCGTTGGTCAGGATGGTAGACGTCTGGTGGTAGGTGCCGGTAAACCGCTTGATCGTCCACTTGAGCGTCACGGCGGCAGACTCGTGGGGCGGAATCCGGCCTCCGTCGGGCAGCTTCGTCTCGCAGACACAGGTGCAACACCCGCAGGTTTCCTTGCCCTGTTGGAGCGTCAAAGGCTGATCGCCGGCATTGGTCAGCAGGAACTCGTGCTGCCCCGCGTTGTTGGTTTCCATTTTGCCAAAATCATGATCCTCCTGCCGCACGACGAGTCGAGGCCCGAGCGGGGCGTCTGATTCCGCATGCCGAGTCCGCGTGCCCGCCAGGGCGACAACCATGGTCAACAACCAGGTGGTTCTGATGCAAGTTTTCATATTCGCGTGGGAGGCCGGCGATTCAAGGGACGGACCCAGGCCAACGAGTTCTCCGGGGACTGCACACGTTCGACTATACAACCGGACAATCGGCGTTGGCAAGCGGCCGTCAGCGCGTTCGGGGCAAACGCTCGATTGTCCACACCATGTCTGTTGGGTATGATAGCAAAGGTAGAAGGCGGCTCGATCGGGAAGACGCCAAAGTGGTCCGCAGAGGCAAGGGACGGCACACCGCGTTCCAAATTGGGTTCGCACAATGACCTTCAGTATTGATCCCTGCTGTGTTTGCTGTTGGAGCGTCAGAGTCAGGCGGATCGCTTGATGCCGCTGCGGATGCTGGTGAACGGGAGCATGTTTTGGGAAAGCGAGTGGAAGGCTTGGGAAGGGAGCCAACCCAAGCCCGGCCGCTTGGAGTTGACGCCCATCGTCCCGGTGGTATTTCACACGGGGCTGACGCGTTGGGGCGGCAACCGGACGCTGGCGGAACTTGTTGGCGGACCGGAGGAATTACGCCAGTTAGCCCCGCAATGGCCAATTCGATTCTGGGATTTGGCGGAACACACCGCCGAGGACTTGTTGGCCGCATCCAGTCCCTGGCTGAACGCCTTGGCGGTGGTCCGTGCGACGAACGAGGAAACGCCAGGTTTTCACCGAGTCTTCGCGGGGGCTCTTGAGCGTCTGGCGGATTTGGTGGCGCGCGAGCGGATGCGCTGGCGCGACCTGATGTGGATGCTGATCTCGTGGGCTCTTCGGCGCCGACCGCGCGACGAGCGGTCGAGTTTGGTCGAGATGGCCCTGGAATTTCAACCTGACGCGACCAGTCAGGAGGAGGTACAGAACATGAGCACGACTCTGGGACAGACATTGGAGGAGTGGGCCGAGCAGCGCGGAATCGAACGCGGAATCGAACGCGGGATCGAACGCGGAATCGAACGCGGCCGGCTTGAGGCTTCGCACCGTCTGCTCTGCCGTTTGTTGGAGGACCGATTCGGGCCTCTACCGGACGGTCTTCTCCAGCAAATTGAGGAGACGCGAGATTTCGACCGGTTGGAGCGGGCTCTTCGCCGGTGTCCGAATCTGCGTTCGCTTGAGGAACTGGAATTGTAGCTGAACGAATTGTAGCTGAACGCTAGGTCGCCGCTGACCGAACGGCCGCCAACCGTTTCCACGCTCGCGGAAAGTGGACCGGCGGCCATGACAACAGGTATCGAACCCTTGCAGCTAAGCGCCGAGAGGTACCCTGATGTTCGACGCTTATCCACCGCTGACCCGTCGCACGCTGCTGGCTCGTGGGGCACAGGTCGTGGCCTGCGCGGCCGTGGCCGGGCAATGTTCCTCGGCGGTGGTGGCTGCCGGCCGGAAGGAGCGGCCTTCATGCCGCGTATGGGACGTCCACACGCATTTGACGGGCTTCCCCGGGACCGGAAAAGAACGGGCTCGGTCGCTGCTGAAATACGCCGACCGGGTGAGCATCGACCGGCTGATCGTGTTTCTCGGGTTCTCGCGTATGCCGTCGCCTTCGCCGAAGCAGTTCCGCGAGGACAATGACGAGGTGCTGCGGGTGTTGGAGGCGGCGCCGGACCGCCTGTTCGGCTTCGTGTACCTCAATCCGAACTACGTCGAGGAAAGCCTCCGCGAGTTGGACCGCTGCGTGCGCGACGGGCCAATGGTCGGGATCAAGTTGTGGATCGCGCTGGAATGCAACGATCCGCGTCTGGACCCGATCGCCGAGCGGGCGGGGCAGCTCAAGGCGGTCATCCTGCAACATGCCTACTGGCGCACCGTGCCCAACTTGCCGAACGAATCCCATCCGGGACACGTGGCCGAGTTGGCCGCGCGGCATCCCAACGTCTCCTTCATCTCGGCCCACTCGGGCAACGACTGGGAACGGGGGATCCGCGGAGTCCGGGCGGTCCAGAACGTGTACACGGAAGTGAGCGGATTCGACCCGACGGCCGGCGTGGTGGAGATGGCGGTGCGCGAACTGGGGGCCGAACGGGTCATCTACGGCAGCGATGCCGGAGGACGGAGCTATGCCTCGCAACTGAGCAAGGTCCTGTCCGCCGACCTGTCCGAGACCGAGAGACGCCTGATTCTGGGCGGAAACATCGAGCGTCTGCTGCGACCCATTCTCACCGATAAGGGGATCCAACTGTGATCATCGACGTCAACGTGTATCTGTCCCGCTGGCCCTGCCGCCGTCTGCCCTTGGACGAGACGCCGCGTTTGGTCGAGCGGATGAAGAAGTTGGGGATCGGCCAGGCTTGGGTGGGCAGCTTCGACGCCTTGCTGCACCGCGACATCGAAGGCGTCAACGCCCGGTTGGCCGCCGAGTGCGCCGCGTGGCCGGCGGGGCTGCTGGTCCCCTTCGGCGCCGTCAATCCGATGCTGCCCGACTGGCGCGAGGACCTGCGCCGCTGCCAGGAGGCGTATCACATGCCGGGCGTGCGACTGCACCCGAACTACCACGGCTACACGCTCGACGATCCGATCTGCGAGGAGTTGCTCCAAGAGGCAGAGGCCCGCGGCTTGATCGTGCAACTGCCGCTGGTGATGGACGACGACCGCGTGCGGCATCCTTTGTTGCGAGTCGAGAATGTCGATCCCAAGCCGCTGCCGGCGTTGATCAAGGCCCATCCCAAGCTTCGCTTCGTGATCTTGAACGGGACGCGCGGTGGCCGTCCTGCGGCGCCGCTGGCCGGCGAGAAGAACGTGTTCTACGAGTTCGCCATGCTGGAAGGCGTGGCCGGAATCGAAAAGCTGCTCCGCGACGTGCGCTTTCCGGTCGAGCAACTGCTGTTCGGCTCGCACTGCCCCTGGTACAACCTCGATTCGGCGGTGCTGAAACTGCAAGAATCGGAACTGACCGGCGCCCAACGCGAGGCGATTACGCACGGCAACGCGCGGCGACTGCTTGCCACCGGAGCCGGCCGCTGACGCCGAACGGTTTGGAAAGCCCTGGAAGCAAGCCTCGCCCGGTGCCCAATACCAGGCCGAGGCCGGCCGACCGCTGGAATTCACGCTTTTGCCGTGGCAAGTCGTGACGCTTGAGGCGGAACCGGCGCACTAACCTCGCCCAGTGGAGCGATTCTGGTTCATTTCAAGTGCCTCGTCTCACCGGATCTCCGGCCAGTTGATTTCGTGCGGCAAGCGGTTTGTTTGGGCCGCCAGTGCGGCCACTTTGCCGGCGGCTTCGCCCATCGCCACGGCGTTGCCGGTCACCCGGCAGCTGGCATGCGCCACGAAATCGCCGCTGATGCAGCGGCCGGCCATCATCAAGCCGTCCACGTCTTTGGCGATCAAGGCCCGCTGCGCCAGTCGCGTCGATGAACACCCGCGCCCGCCACGCTTCGCGCGCGGACTTGGATTCCGTCACGACGGTCGTCAGCCGGTTCCCCTCGCAGCAGGCCGCGGCGACCCGCGTGTGCAATTGGAGTTTCACCTGGGCCGCGTCGCACAACTCCTCCAATAACAGCTTCATCGCCTCCGGCTCGTACACAAACCGGCTGGGGTTCCTGTGACGCCGGGCGTCGCGTTGGTCGAGGTGCTCCATCAACTCGCGTGTCAGTCCGGGCTTGTCGAAATCGAAGATGTACGCCAGTAACCCCGACGTCCACACTCCGCCGAGGCAGCCTTGTCGCTTTCTTGACTTCCATCGTGCCACACGTTAACCTGTTGGCGTCGCCCGTCGGCAGTCGCCCGCCCGCCGGCGCGGGCCGAACGTTTCTGCTTCCTCAATCACCTACCGCTGCAGGAGAATGTCCCATGCCGAAGCTCACCAGCATCACACGGCGGCAATTCGTTGCCGCCGGCGGGGCCACCGTGGCCGCGTTTACCATCGTGCCGCGCTGCGCCGTGGCAGGCAGCGACCAGACGCCGCCCAGCGAGAAGTTGAACATCGCCGGGATCGGCGTGGGCGGCATGGGCGCGGGCGATATCAACGCCGTCTCGTCCGGCAACAACATCGTGGCCCTGTGCGACGTCGACCAGAACCGCTCCGCCGGCACGTTCAAGAAGTTTCCCGACGCCAGGCCGTACCGCGACTTTCGCAAAATGTTCGACGAAATGGAAAAAGACATCGACGCCGTCGTTGTGGCCACGCCGGACCACTGCCACGCCGTAGCGGCGATGGCGGCCATCAAGCGGGGCAAGCACGTGTATTGCGAAAAGCCGCTGGCGCATTCGGTGCATGAAGTGCGGGAATTGATGAAAGCCGCCAGAGAGCACAAGGTCGTGACGCAGTTGGGCAACCAAGGCCACTCGTCCGAGTCGATCCGGGTGTTCTGCGAATGGATCTGGGACGGGGCCATCGGCCGCGTCCACACGATCCACGCGGGCTGCCGGGCGGTGAACTCCGGCATCGACGCGTTGCCGCAACTGAAGGAGCAGCACGAGGTGCCCGCGCACCTGGATTGGGACTTGTGGCTGGGGCCCGCTCTGGATCGCCCCTATTGCCCTGCCTACCTGCCCGGCAGGTGGCGCGGCTGGGTGCCGTTCGGCAACGGCACGATCGGCGATTGGGTGTGCCACGTAGTCGACCCGGTGTTCTGGGCCCTGGACCTGGGCGCCCCGAAGGCGGTCCTGGCGGAGGCCAAGGACTATGATCCCAAGACGCAAGGCGACGCGTATCCCAAGGGCGACAGGATCACCTTCGAGTTCCCTGCCAGGGGCGATCGGGGGCCGATCACGATGTACTGGTACAGCGGCACCGAACCGATCCCGCGAGCGCCGGACTTGGAACCGGACCGCAAGCCCGTCGAAACCGGCGCGTTCGTGCTGGGCGACAAGGGCACGATCATGTACGGCTCGCACGGCGCCGGCGGCGTGCGGATCGTTCCGGAAGCCAAGATGAAGGAATACCAGCAGCCGGAAAAGACGATCCCCCGCGCCAAAGGGCACCATCAGGACTGGCTGCAGGCGATTCGCAGCGGCGGGACGGCCGGCTCCGATTTCTCGTATGGAGGTCCGCTGACCGAACTCGCCATGCTGGGCGTCATCGCGATCAAGATGCTCGGAACCAAGCTGGAGTGGGACGCCGAGCGGGTGCAGTTCACCAACTGTGCGGAGGCCAATCAGTTCATCAACCCGCCGTACCGGAAAGGTTGGAGCCTGTAAGGAACGCGGGAAGACAACGCCGACTTTTTTCACGTAGGCAAGTCTCTCCGAGATTCGCACGCGGTCTCGGAGCGACCGGACGACCTGGTTTCTCTCCGCGAAAACCACCGCGGCCTGCCATGAAATCCGGACTTCGCGATTACTTCGATCAACAATTGCGGGAGGTCATGGCGCAGATGCCGCCGCGCGTCCACGAGTTGCTGGAGGAAGTCACGCTGTACGTGGAAGACCATCCGTCGCGGAGGACCATGCAGGAGATGGGCGTCCGCCACCGCAGCCAGTTGTGCGGGCTGTACACCGGCGTTCCGCTCACGCACCGGCACGCGGAATTGTCGGGCGTGCTTTCCGATGCGATCTACATCTACCGCGAAGGCATTCTGGCCCAGGCACAAGATCGTCACGGCAGGATCGACGAGGACGAGTTGCACCGCCAGATCCGCATCACCGTGCTGCACGAGTTGGGCCACTACCACGGATTGGAGGAACGCGAACTCCGCGAATTGGGGTACTAGTGCTCAACGGCGCGTCCCGTAACTCGCAGGGGATCGCGTCGTCGCGATTTCGGGGTTTGCCGGTCACGGAGAGTCACAGATCATGATGTTGCGTTGGCTAATCACGAGTTACGCCCATCAAGCGGCTCGGCAGCAAATCAGAGCGGCGGTCGCGCAGACGCTGCAGCGGATGTCGAGCGAGCGGGCGGGACCGCCGCCCGAGGGCTTGCCTCCCTGCGACGTCGCATTTGTTTTGGGTACGGAGGTGGAAGCGGAGGGGCTGGCGAAGCGACTGCAAGACAAGGTAACGACTCGCTGCGTCAACTTTGTCGAGCACATGGGGCGTTGGTGCGACCGGCAAGTGATCGTGGCGGAATGTGGCGTGGGCGCGGCGGCGGCGCAGCAGGCCACGGCGGACGTGATCGCCATGCACCGCCCGGCGTGGGTCGTCTCGGCCGGTTTCGCCGCCGCGCTGGGCGACGATTTGAAGCGCGGGCACATCCTGATGGCAGACCGCGTCGTCGATCTGCAGCATCACGAGTTGGCGATCGGCCTGCAGATGGACCGCCACGTGGTGGAAGCGACGCCCGGCCTGCACGTCGGCCGCTTGCTGACCGTCGACCGTCTGGTACACAAGCCCGAGCAGAAGCGCGCGTTGGGGCGCGAGTATGATGCCTTGGCCTGCGACATGGAGACGCGAGCCATCGCCGAGGCCTGCAGTCGCGCTCAGGTGCGGTTTCTCTCGGTGCGAGTGATCAGCGACGGGATTGACGATCGCTGGCCGCCGGAAATCCAGGCCTTATCGGACCAGAAATCTTGGGCCGGCAAGCTGGGCGCCGTAACCGGCGCTATGTTCAATCGCCCATCCTGGGTCAAGGACTGGTTCCGGCTGCAGGAGGAGGCGGAGAGAGCCTCCACTCGCCTGGCGAAGTTCTGTGCCGGCATGGTGCCGCAGCTGTTTCCCACAAAGTAGCGGGCACGCTCCGCGTGCCTGGAGCCCTCCCTATCCCCGAGCGAACTTCGGCGGAAGGCGACTCGCGTCACTCGTCCAGCGTGGGCACGGCGATTTCGGCGATCAATTCGCTCAGGATGTGTTCGGCGGTGACCTTCCGCAAGCGGCTTTCCGGGCGCAGGATCAGGCGATGCGTGAGCACGGGGCCGGCCACACGTTTGACGTCGTCCGGTTGCACGAATTTGCGGCCGCGGATGGCGGCCATGGCTTGGCAGGTCCGGAACAGGGCAATCGAGGCGCGGGGGCTGGCGCCCAGCGCCAGGTCCTCGTTCTCCCGCGTATCGTGGATGATCTGCATCAGGTACTGGCGCACCTTGTCGTGGACTTCGATTTCGCGCACGGCTTGCTGGCAAGCGATCAGTTCCTCGGCCGAGACGACGCTCTGCAGGCGGTCCAACGGATGTCCGTGCTGGAGCATGGCCAGCATTTTCAGCTCCTCGTCCATGCTGGGATACCCCAGGCTGAACCGCATTAGAAACCGATCCAGCTGGGCTTCCGGCAACGGGAAAGTGCCTTCGTGATCGATCGGATTTTGAGTGGCGATGACGAGGAACGGCGGCTGCAACTCGCGAGTCACGCCGTCGACGGTGACCCGGCGCTCGGCCATCGCTTCCAACAGCGCCGCCTGGGTGCGCGGGGTGGTGCGGTTGATTTCATCGGCCAGCACGATCTGGGCAAAGACAGGACCGGGCCGGAACTCGAACTCGGCGCTCTTCTGGTTGAAAATCGACGTCCCCGTAACGTCCGTCGGCAGCAGGTCCGGGGTACACTGAATCCGTTTGAAACTGCAGCCCACGCTGCACGCCAGCGCTCGGGCCAGCATCGTTTTGGCCACGCCCGGCACGTCCTCCAGCAGAATGTGTCCCTCGCAGAACCACGAGACGAGCGACAGCGCCAGTTGCTGGCGTTTGCCGACGATGACGGTCTCCACGTTGCTGATGATCCTTCGAGCGGTACTGCTGACGTCTACCATCCGAGACTTCCTCTACATCGCGTTCCGCCCGATGCTCTCTGGCGAAATGAAACGCCCATGCCGGGCGTGCGGCTTGCTGCTCGCTAATCGGGCGGTCTTATCCGAAACTTGTTCATTGACCCGTGCCGCTGAGCGCCTAGAATGGCGTGTCGGCGGTCTGATGACAACTACCGAAACCCGGAATGGCCCCATGAATTCTCGCTGGTTGACGGCTTTGCCCGTCTTTAACGAAGTCCGTTATGTCGATGGCGTCCTGGACGAGGTCTCCAAGTACAGTCCCGAAATCCTGGTCGTCGACGACGGTTCGACAGACGGCACGGGGGAACTGCTGGCAGCCCGAAATGACATCGAAGTCGTCCGGCACCCTCGCAACCGCGGTTACGGAGCGGCTCTGAGTACGGCTTTCCAGTTTGCCATCCGCAAGGGCTACGATTACCTCGTGACGATCGACTGCGATGGCCAGCACGAACCGCAACGGATACCGCAATTCGTAGCCGCCTGTCACACCGCCGACATTGTATCGAGCAGCCGCTACCTGCGTCACTTCGACGGCGACAGCGAGCCCCCGGCGGACCGGCAGCGCATCAATCGCCGGATCACGGACGAATTGAACCGCCGCTTGGGCCTTCAGCTGACCGACGCGTTTTGCGGTTTCAAGGCGTACCGGGTCAGTGCGCTGCGGCGCCTGCACTTGCGGGAGGCCGGATACGCGATGCCGATCGAATTGTGGGTGCAAGCCGTCGCCGCCAGGCTGGAAATCATCGAATTGCCGGTGCCCTTGGTTTACTTGGACGAATCGCGTTCGTTCGGCGGAGAACTCGATAACGCGGCGACGCGGCTGGAGCATTACTACGACGTGCTGGAACGTAGTCTGAGAGCCGTCCGCACGCGCGGCGAGCCGGTCACGGCGGAGGTGCTGTCCGGAGCGTGTTAGCAACGTTCGAGAAAAAAGTGGCGTAAGTTTCCAGCTTGCGATCCCGCTATCTGCCGCAATCTGGGAATTCACGCCACGCAAGAACCGGACAGTTATTTCTCGAACGATGCCTAGCGAGTTGAAGTAGAACGCGGAATCTGGTAGCAATTCCGTCCATGCCAGTGCATCTCACCTACAAAGCGATCCGGGCGCCACGCGGGCATGGCCGGATGTTGTTGGAGCCGCCTGCGGAAAAGATCGGCCAGTTGCTGCAGAAGAACCGGAGCGACGGGCGGAACGCGGCTTACGATGTCCAGGGCCTTTCTCTGGCGGAGCTTCGTGCGGAAGCCCGCCGCAGCCTGCTGCAGGACGCTCGGCAATACACGGGCGCCTATCGCGACGTGCCCGCGACGGCGGGCGAAGACGGCCCGATCCTGCTGGCCGGACACCAGCCGCAACTGTTTCACCCTGGAGTCTGGTTCAAGAACTTCGCGTTGTCGGCCTTGGCCTGCCGGCACGGCGGGCAGGCGGTCAATCTGCTGATCGACAATGATATTGTGCGCAATCCGTCGATCCGCGTCCCCGGCGGTTCCTCGACCGAGCCTCAGGTCGCGTCTTTGCCGCTGGATCGGGTTGTCGAGGCGATTCCGTACGAGCAGCGCGAGGTCGCCGACGCCGAGTTGTTCGGGTCGTTCGCCGAACGAGTGCGCGCGGCCAGCGGCGATGTTCTTCCGCAGCCGCTGATGGGCGAGTACTGGCAACTGGTGCTGGAGGCTCGCCGGCGGTCGCCGAACCTGGGCCGATGCCTGGCCGAGGCACGCCATCGGCTGGAGGGCCGCTGGGGGCAAAACACCTGGGAAGTGCCGCTGAGCACCGTCTGCCAGGCGCCGTCCTTTGCCCGGTTCGCCTGCCACTTGTTGGCCCATCTCCCGCGGTTTCGTGAGATCCACAACGCATCGCTGCGGGAGTACCGCCGTGTGAATCACGTCCGCAGCCGCTCGCATCCCGTGCCCGACCTGGAGCGGGACGGCGCTTGGCAGGAAGCCCCGTTTTGGCTGTGGAGCGATGCGGCGCCCGCCCGCAAACGGGCCTTCGTGCATCCTGGCCGGGACGGTTTGGAGCTGACGGACCACGGCACGATTCGCGTCCAGCTTCCGTTGAAGGCGGACGGCGACGCCACGCAGGCGGTGGAAGCCCTCACAGCCCTTGGCCGGCAGGGAATCAAGCTCCGGCCACGGGCCCTGGCGACGACGATGTACGCGCGATTGGTGCTGAGCGACTTATTCTTGCACGGCATCGGCGGGGCCAAGTACGACCAGCTGACGGATCTGATTCTGGCCCGCTTCTTCGGCCTGCCGCCGCCCGCTTTCGTCATGCTGTCCGCGACCGTGTTGCTGTTCGAGGATCGCACGCGCGAGTTGGAGCAAGCCATCCGGGACGGCAAACAGCTGCTGCGCGAATTGCAGTTTCATCCCGAACGTCATCTGGCGCCGGAGGCGGGACTCGATGCTTGGATCGCCGAGAAGCATGCTTGGATCGCGCGCGACTTGCCGCGCGGCCGGCGGCTGGTCCGGCATCAAGAGATCCAGCGGCTGAACGCGCAGTTGAGTTCGGCGCTGGAGGACCGCCGAGCGGAAACGGAGTCGCAGCTGACGCGCTGGACCGCCGAGTTCCGGCGGCAGGCGCAGCTCGCGTCGCGCGAGTTTGTCTTCTGCCTTTTTTCTGAAAAATTTTTGCGGCCACTCCTACTAGACCTTTCCCGCGGGACAATCTAAGTTAGAAGTCAGAAGGAAGCGGGCCCTCGTCGCGAAGTCCGCTGCAGCGGCTGGCGATCGTTGGCCATCGGATCGGACGGATCTCGCAAAGAAGGATTCTTGGAAATGACTTCCACCGCTCTGGTACGCGCGACGGATACCGCGCGTCGCCCCGGTGTGCGGCGGGGCAGTGTGGCGGGGATCGCGGTCGCGCCAGGGACCGCCGGTGACCATCCCGCCGTGTATCAATTCTTGTTGCAGGTGTTTCAAGAGCCGTCCAGCGCCGAACTCCAATCGCAGCTGGACGGACCCACCTACGAGCCGAGCGACCGACTGCTGGTCAAGCACGGGGACCGCGTCGCCGCTCACCTGCGTTTGATCCGGCGAAAAATGCGATTCGGCGCCGCGACTTTGCCGATCGCTTACGTCGCCGACGTGGCCACCTTGCCCGAATACCGCGGCCGCGGGTACGCCTCCGCGCTGTTGGCCGCCGCCGAGCAGACGATGCGCGAGGAGGGGGCGCTGCTGGGCCTGCTGCGGACCTCGGAACCCGACTTCTACCGCCGCCGCGGCTGGATCGTGTGCGGCCGGCACACGTATTCCGTCGCCAACTGCCATCATGTGCTGGCTCAACTCCGGCAACTGGAGCCTCCCCAGACGCGCCGGCTGAAGGCCGGCGGCCCGCCGGCACTGCACCTGCGCTATCTGCGCCGCGTCGAACTCGCCGCCGTCATCCGGATGCACGAGTTTCAGCTGCGCCAAGCCTACGGCGCTTATGTCCGGACGGAAGCCGATTGGCGATGGCTGGTCAATCGTCGAGGCTACGATCGGATCTACGTGGCCATCGAAGGCTCTCCGGAGATCGAGTTGGACGGGACCTTTTCGGCGATTGTCGGTTATGCCGCGACGCGGAACGAGCGGATCGTGGAACTCGTGACGAAGCCGGAACGTCCCGATGCGGCGGCGCGGCTGCTGGCACGCTTCTGCAGCGACGCCATCGAACAGGACTCGCGCGAGATCCGCATCGACCTGCCTCCGAATCATCCCCTGCACAGCACGCTGCTCGCCTCCAACGGGGTCTTTCGCCAGCGCGAACTGGATCGCGGCCAGGTGTTCATGGTCAGAGTCCTCGACACAGCCCGGCTCGTCTCCGGTTTGCACGCGGAATTGCAGTCCCGGCTGCGATTGGATCTGCCGTACGTTCGCCGCGAGCTGGGGCTCGTCATCGGCGACCAACAGCTGGCACTGGAAATCACCCCCGGTCACAGTTGTCTGGCGCGCAAGCGGAGCGGCCGAACCCATTTGCGGTGCGAATGGCCGCAGTTCTGGCAGTTGCTGCTGGGGCACCTGGACGTGCAGCAAGCCGCCGCCCAAGGCGCTCTGTTTGCTCCCAATCGGCTGGGCCTCGAATTGGCCGGCACCTTGCTTCCCCAACTGCCGCTGTGGTACCCGCCGCTGGACGACCTGCCGGGGAGATAGCGGGCTTTCTTCTCCCCACAAACCGTTCTGCGTCATGATCTGGTCGAATTGCTGCGAGAAAGTTTTTGCAAATCGATGGGTTGTTGACCACGCCCACGCCCACGGCGATGGCAAACCCCAAAACACCCTGGAAAAGGCCACCGTTCCCGCTCCGCCGACCGCCGCCATGCCGGCTCGATTGCAACCATGAACGCCCGCCGCCACCCTGCCCAGATGCGGAAAACACCGCGATTGACGCCCATCCCGGGCCTCACGCGTTGTTCATGCGTGCGCTCAGAAACTCTTGGGACAATCCCGTGGTACGGCAGCTCCGGCGGTTCGACCGGCAGCCGGCCGCTGCTGGTCGGCGACGAACTTCCGCGATGCTGTCGTCACCCCCGTCGCGGTCTTCGACCAATCGAGCTGCATTGACGGCCTTCTCTCAGGATAATAGGCTGGTCCGAGACGATTGGGGGCTCCGCTAGGCAGTTTTCGCGGCGCAGCCAGCTTTCGACGACCCGGTCCTACGCCGATCTCGTTCAAGTCAAGCTACGCCGAGATTTGTACGGCTTCAAGCCCACCGTCCAATGCTCCCAACACGGAGCAAACGGCCGACGGGTAATAAGGCAGCGACCATGCTACGCGACCAGTCGAACGACGAGCCACTCCTGTGGGTCGCTCGCCTTCGTGTTGAATTCCGGCTTCATAACGGTGTCGAGCTAAGAGCACTCGATGACCTCGATCTCCGCGCCACCGAGGCGAGATACATGGACTGGTTGGGGAATCCGGGTCGGGGAAAACGGTACTGGCTCTGTCCGTGCTGAGGCTGATTGACTTTCCGGGAGAAATGCGTTGTTCCAGCAGCTCGTTCGTCCGCGCGACCAGGGCCTGCTGATCGTTCGCACCGACCCTTCCCTCGGCCAGAACATCCTCCTCCAGGGCGTGGAACCAGCCGTCCACGATGTTCCGCCAGGCGCCCTGCGACGTATCTGCGGTCGCCAGTCGCTCCATCAGGCGGCGATATACCGTTTCCAGACGGCGCCCGGCGGAACAGGGAGCCAGTTTTTCGGAGCCAGAGGGTTGGATCGGAAGGGGTGGTTACCGGCAAGCGGGGGGCCAGAGTGGGGTGAGCGCAAGCGAGATAATTGATGTACATTCAATCGGGGTAAGCGATGGGTACTTGTTTAAGTGGGATGGGGGGCGAAGTACCGGTGGCCTCTTCTCGTCTCTGTTCCGGTAGCAGTTCGGGGGGGTGATGACGTACTGCGAACGCGTCACCAGCGTAGAATCCAGGGGACTTCGCGTCCCAACGCGTGGCAGAGATCGATCATGGCGGGGTGCAGTGGTTT
>CAZAQY010000020.1:51741-58985 GCA_964486845.1 uncultured Pirellulaceae bacterium | reverse complement strand
ACCGACAAAATGGAAAACAAAATTCACGTTTCTGAGGCGAGAAGGGGTACTACCAGAACGAACCGGCACGGTCACGCCCGTTCTGTGCGTCCGATCACCTGTTCTCGCTGCCCAGTCACACGCACGAACGCCGCCCTCGCCGGATCAGGACCCAATCCCGCCAGGACGCAGACCCGTGTCCCATGCCCTTGGGCGGCAAGCGAGGGTACACTGATTCCCAAGACCAAGATTCCTCGGGCGACGTTTTCCTGAGCATGGATTTGCGTTTCTCGTTTCGCCGCAAGAGGTTACAGTCTTGATGCCACAAACATCACCGACGTGCTCAAACAAATGACGGCCCAGCCGGCAAGGCAGCGCGAACTGGGCCTTCACACAATCCGATCACGCCGAGGCTGTGAAAAAATTGGGACAGGCACCTCGCAGCCCCCTTTTTTCCAGGGATTGGCGCGGTGCTGGCTCGGAGCCAGTCCCATTTTTCACAGCCTCTCCCCGGCGCGCCGGAGTGACTGGGGGCGGGCCGATCCGGTATAATCGTTCCCGGAGATCGACGCATGCCCAAGCCGATTCAACGCGACCATCGCCTGCTGACGCGGATCCGATTGGATAATCTGTTGTCCTTCGGTCCTGAAAGCCCCGCCCTGCCGATGGAGAAATTGAACGTTCTCATCGGCCCGAACGGATCGGGGAAATCCAATCTGATCGAAGCGATAGCGCTCATGCGTGCGTCGCACGGTGATTTCCGAGACGTGTTCAGGGAGGGTGGTGGGTTTGCCGAGTGGATTTGGAAAGGGAACAGGAAAAGGCAGGCCATGGTGGATTTCGTCGTCCGGCCTCCGAAAGGCAAGGTTCCACTGAGACACTTGCTTGCGTTCCGTGCCGACGGGCGCCTTGTTTTCCAGTTGGAAGACGAACGCATTGAAGACGGGTCAGAAGGAGCGGGCCAGACGGCGCCGTATTTCTGCTATCAGAACGGTCAACCGGTCGTAAGGACGCCAGCAAAGAGGAGGCAGAAAGTCGACAAAGAAACGTTCAACCGAAGTCGTTCGGTGCTGTCGCAGCTGCGTCATCGCACATGCGGCGACTCAGTCGCAATGATTTGGCTGCCTGGCTGGACAAGTATCGGTTGGGCCAGCTTTGGACCAAGGGACAATTGGGAGGGACTCGCTGGTGAGTGCGAACATCTACCTCGAGGGCGGCGGCGATTCCAAGGAGTTGCACATCCGCTGCCGCGAGGGATTTCGAAAGCTGTTGGAGAATGCCGGCTTCAAGGGCCGGTTGCCGCGTCTGACTGCGTGCGGCGGACGAGACGCCGCGTTTGGCGACTTCCAAACTGGCCACGCGACGAAAGGCGACTCGGACCTGGAATGCCGAGGACGAAATCGAGAATGGGGTTTGAAGATGCGCATCCCCATACCCTGCATCGCCGTCCTGCTGACGAGCTTCACCACTCTCCACGCCGCGGAGGCACCGAAGCCGCTGAAGGTCTTCATCCTGGCCGGCCAGTCGAACATGGAGGGCCAGGGTTGATTGCGGCGGAGCCGAAGCGCAACGACGGCAAAGGGAGCCTCGAATATCTGGTGAAGAATCTCGACACGGCCGAGCGATTCAAGCATCTGGTCGACGAGGCCGGCAAGTGGCGTGTGCGCGAGGATGTGTGGATCTGGTATCTGGATCGTCACGGGCCGATGACGGTCGGGTACGGGGCCAGGCAAGACCGCATCGGGCCGGAACTCGGTTTCGGGCACGTCGTCGGGGAGGCGCTGGACAATCAGGTGCTGCTGATCAAGTGCGCGTGGGGCGGCAAGAGCCTGGCCAAGGACTTCCGCCCACCGAGTTCCGGCGGCGAAGTGGGGCCGTATTACACGCAGATCGTGCAGCTGACCAAAGACGTGCTCGCAAGATTGAAGGAACTCTTCCCGGCCTACGACGGACGCGGCTATGAACTGGCCGGCTTCGGCTGGCATCAGGGCTGGAACGACCGCATCAACCAGGCGTTCAATGACGAGTACGAAAAGAACCTGGCCAACTTCATTCGCGACATCCGCCGGGATCTCGGCACACCAAGACTGCCCTTCGTCATCGCCGAAACGGGCATGAGCGGATTCGAGGAGAAACACCCGCGGGCCCTGTCGCTGATGAAAGCCCAGGCGGCGGTGGCTGAGTACCCCGAGTTCATCGGCAATGTCGCCTTCGCCGGCACCAAAGCCTTCTGGCGCGCTCAGGAACAGTCGCCCAGCGGCCAGGGTTATCACTGGAACACCAACGCGGAGACCTACTACCTGATCGGCGAGGCGACGGGACGGGCCATGCTGCAGTTGCTCGCCGCCCCGGCGCAAGGTCGATGAGCGGCATCGGCATGCCCCGGAACCGGCGTCAAAACTCCGCCAGCCCCGCACCCTCGACGGCGATGCAAGGCATGGCCGCCGGTTCCAAGCCATGGGGACGGTAGTAACGCGCCGTGAGGGTCCTACGCACTTCGGGCACAGCCTCCTCACGAGCCAGAATCATGATGCACCCGCCCAGTCCGGCGCCGGCCAATTGCGCTCCGACGACGCCGGGAACCGAACAGGCGATGTCGACCATTTCGTCGATTTCGGGAGTGCTGCACGCATAAGCGCCGGGCTGCATGGACAACTGGGCCCGGAGCACGCGTTGTGGGTCCTCACTGGCCAGGTCCCCGATCAAGCGGTCCAGGAACTCATCGCCGCAGTTGGCCTCCACCGGCTCGTACTGGCCGTTCCGACCCGGCCGGCTGACGCGGTCGCCGTCGTGACTGATCTTCATCAGTTGGCCGAACGTCTCGATCTGGCCCGACTCCAGCAGATCGACGCACATGCGGCTGCGCTGGATCTCGGCCACGCCGTACAGCAGCACGCCGCGCGGATGGTACACCTGCGGATCGGCATGGCTCGCGAAATTGACGTCCAGCAGATCGCGGTGTTCGTTCGAGAGCATTTCGCGAAAATCCTTGCGAGTCATCGTCGCGGGGACTTTGGCCAGGCAGCGGTAGATGTCGCTCGTCGAGCAGCCGAGCTTGGCCGGCTCCAGGTCGCGGAGGTGCTCGACCACTCCGGCGATCCCCGGACAGCGCTGCTTGAGCAGGGCCAAGCCCAAATTGTAGCTGGCGATGCGCGAATTGAATTGGTCCCGCGCCGATGCGCTCTTGGCCGCCTTGATGTGGCTGTTGGCCAAAATCAGGCAGTACCCCGCGGGCGCCGCGATGATCCGCTCGACGCGGAACGGCAAGTAGCCGACCTGGGCGATCTTGCCGCGCTGGCCGAGATAGATCGCGGCATGATCGCCCGCCCCGCCGCGCGATCCGACAAACCACTCGCCCTCGCCGCACAAGTCGATGAACTGCTGGCTGGTCAGATCGAAATTGTTCAAGGCGATGGCGGCCTGAAGGGTCGCCACGACCAGCGTCGAACTGCTGCTCAGCCCCGCAGCGATCGGGACGTTGCCGGAGAGGGCCATGTTGAGCCCGCGCACGCGCACGTCCTGGTAGCGGTGCTGCAGCCGGAGCATGGCGGCCTTGATGTAGTTACCCCAGTCCCCGGCGCTGACGTAAACCATGTCGCGGACCCAGTCGCTGTTCACAAAGTCCAGCCAGTCACTCCAGGCAAACCGGCCGATGAGTTCCGTCAGGCTGCAGTGGACGGGCTTGAACTTGCCGGGTTGCGTGTTGACGGCCACCACCTGATCGTCTTCGCGCAGTCCCGTCACCGCGATCGTCTCGCGATCGATGGCCAGAAAGTTGGTCATTCCGCCCCGGTGATCGACGTGACGGCCCATGAGATTCACGCGGCCTGGAGCGCGCACCAGGCACACTTTTTCGTCCATGCCGAAGCGCTTGCCGTAGCACTCCAGAACGGCCGTCATGTCCCGGCACTTCTGCCGGTGCAGGTCCTCGTGAGGGCCATAGACGCGGTTCAGCCAACGCTTCAAGGACGGCCCCACGGCTTCCAGCTTGGCCAGCCACTGGCGGATCGAGGCGTACTGCCTGGCTTTCAGTCGCGGGCGGGCCTCGACCCGCACGATCTGGCGCTGCTTGAGCTTCTGACGGCGCAGATAATCTTGAATCGCCAGCAGTTCATCCGGCGAATTGAATCCCTGCACCCATTCGGCTCGGTCCAACGGCACGGCGCGGACGCGAAAACGCGGGTTGCCCCGTGGGTCCTTAAGGCCGGCCAGCAAGCGGATCATGTCGGTGATGTAGTATTCGCCCTGGGCATTGTCATTCCGGATCATGCCGACGCCCTGGTAGAACACGCCGGCACGCATCAGATACAGGCTGGGGTTGACGCCGCTGCAGAGCCGATCGAGCTGTTTGCCCGTGTACGGCTGGCCGCCGATGTGAAGCTGGTATTTCTCGTTCCGCAGAACCCTTTCCAGCTTCGTGCGATCGATCGTTTGGCTGGACGCGGCCAACGCCAGCAGATCGCCCACGGCCCGCTCCTGCTTCTCGACTTGCGGGACATGGGCGTCCACGATTCGCCGGAGGTCGAGGCCGGTGACGGCGTCGCCGCGAGCCAACATGCCCCGGATTTCGTCGGCGAGCATTTGTCGAGCTAGATCGACCCGCTCGATGATGTCCAGCGCACTGCCGTCTTCGTCCACCAAGACGCGGCCGGCGGACACCTCGGCGGCCTTGCCCTTCGGCACGGTTGCCAGGGCCAAGTCCGCCCGCTGCCGCACGTAGCCGCTGACCAGCGTCTCCAAGGCGACTTCTTCCAGGAGCTTGTCGCCCATCGAGACCAGCACGTAGCCATCGTAGCCCATGGTCTGCAGGGCTTGCGCCGCCACCTTCGCCGCGTGTCCGGTTCCCAACTGCGGCTCTTGACGCACGTACAAAACCTCCGGATGCTCCTTGGCGACCGTCTCCATGACCTGCTCGGCGCGGGCCCCGACGATCAGCAAGAAACGGCGAAATCGCGCCTTCTTGAACACCGTTATCAACCGATTGACGGCCGGGACGCCGTCGATTTCGAAGCACACCTTGACCAGGTCGGCGCGTCCCATTCTGGTCCCCTTGCCGGCGGCCAAAATGACGACCATTGTCTGTTCAGGGATTCCCTGGTTGATTTCCACGGCGAAATTCTCCAGATTCAGCTCGATTGCCCAGAACAACCGTACCCATATTACTTGAGCCTGCGGTTGCAGCAAAATGGAAATTTCAGATCTCAAATCCCAAGTCCCAAATCTCAGCTCCGAAACCCGAAAACCAATTCAAAGACACAAGACCCGAGGATTCCAACCAACAGGGCCGCGTGTTGTCAGGAAGGAGTCTACGCGACGACTCGGACCGAGCCAAGGACTTCGCGACCACATGGGCGGTTAACGCCGCGAAGTTGAAAAACGAGAGCATGACAAGGGTTTTCAAGCGCGCCCGCATCCTCGATAATGGCAGCCGGCCGTGGCCGCAACCGAGTTTTTTTCAGTGCGGTGCCTTGTCACCGCTTTGGGCCACCGCCGATGAACCAACGCTCGGAGGTTTCACCATGGCAACATCATTTCGCTTGCTCGTCCCAATCGCCGCGCTGATGTGCGTGTCCTCGATTGCGGCTCTGGCACAATCGGACGCTGACTGGAAGGCCGGCGTCGCGCGGGTCAAGATCACGCCGCCGCGGCCGGTGGTGCTGTTGGGCTACGGCGACCGGACAGGGCCGTTCGAGTCGGTCGTCGCGGACATCTATGCAAAAGCCCTGGCGCTGGAAGATCGCCGCGGGCAGCGAGCCGTCATGGTCACTGCCGATCTGGTCGGGTTCCAAGCGGCAGTTGTGACCGACGAAGTCTGCCGGCGGATCGAGGAAAAGACGGGCCTGCAACGCAAACAACTGCTGTTCAATGCTTCGCACTCCCACACGGGGCCGCTGGTCAGCCTGGATCCCCATCCGGCGGCGAATTCCGTGGCGCACGCGCCGTTGACGGCCGGCGACGTCCGCGAGACGGTCGCCTACACGCGCCAGTTGCAGGGGCAATTGGTGCAACTGGTCTGCGACGCCCTGGCGCGACTCGAGCCCGCCCGCCTGGCACGGGGCGCCGGACGGGTGGACTTTCCCATGAACCGCCGCCTGCCGCGCGGCGGGCGGATTGTGATGAGCGACAACCCGGCGGGCCCGACAGACCGCTCGGTCCCGGTGCTCCGCGTCGATGCACCGGACGGAACGCTCCGCTGCGTCTTGTTCGGCTGCGCGTGTCACAACACAACGCTGACCGGCCGCGACAACGTGATCGCGGGCGACTATGCGGGTTTTGCCCAGCAGTATCTGGAACAGCAACATCCCCGTGCCCAGGCGATGTTCATGGCCGGTTGTGGAGCCGACGCAAACCCGAGCCCGCGCGGTTCGTTGGAAATCGCACGGCGGCACGGCGCAACGTTGGGCGGCGAAGTCGATCGCGTGCTGGGCACGCCGCTGAAGCCGATTCAAGGCGATCTCAGCACGGCGTATCGCGGCGTCGAATTGCCGCTGCAGGTCCTCTCGCGGGCAGAAGTCGAGGCGCGATCCCGGCTGCCATCGGCCGAGTCGGTAATGGCCCGGCACATGCTCAGGCTGCTGGACGGCGGTGAAACGCTGCCTCGCACTTATCCTGCGCCGCTGGCCGTATGGCAATTCGGCGACGCGTTGACGCTGGTCGCTCTGCCCGCCGAACCCGTAGCGGACTACGCCGCGCTGGTCGGCCGCCTGCTCGGCCCGGACAACCTGTGGGTGGCGGGCTTCAACAACGACTGCTTTGGCTACTTGCCCACGGCTCAAGTGGTGCGTGAGGGCGGGCACGAGGCGATCGGTATCACGCGTTGGATCTGGGGCCGGAATCTGTCCGCAAACGTGGGCTTCTTCGCGCCGGAAGTCGAACAGGTGGTGCTGAATGCCGTTGGCGAACTGGCGCAGGAAGTCGGACGCGCGGTGAAGGACGACTCGTCTGTTGATAAGTGCCGCTTTCATCAGCCTGGGCGCCCAAGGAGTTCAACCGAGTGAAGGAAACACGCGGTGGTCCGCGTGCGCTTGCCTTGGCGGATCTCGAAGCGGAAGGCCCCGAAACCCGCGGGCTTGCCGTACTTTCCGAGTTCCTGTGGTGCGATGAGAGCATTTGTGTCAGCCCCGGTGGAAGGCACCTCGGCGTCATCGTGGATTACGGCGACGTCTACATTTGCGTCTTCGTCTCCGTCTTCCGCGACGGGACTTATCTACGAGGAGGAGCAGGGTTCCGACTTGATGGAACTGGGTTCGGATAATTGGGATCTC